>CAMZKK010000151.1 GCA_947311175.1 uncultured Planctomycetota bacterium
AACAGGCAATATCAATAATTGTTAATACTTTAGATGGTGGGGATGTGCGTGATAAAGCCTCTTCAGCATAGCTTGCAAGAGATCTAAAATCATCATCGCATGTTTCCACATTAACGCCTAAAAGACTCATCAAACGATATCTATACATAGCCCTATCTTTATAACCGCAACATCTAAATGATTGACTGTTTTTCGGTGTCCTTTTTATGGGGAGCTTATCAATTTCATCAAATAGGTTGTTATCATAATATATCTTGAGTAATTCAGCAGCTAAAGATTTTCTTATATTTGAAACTTGGTTTTGTTCAATCATTTTGCATCCTATCTAACAAGTCTTTAACTCTCCCAAGAATAACCTCTTTGTTAGCATTGGAGATAACTTCATCATCTATTAAGACATATGGTGCAGAAGAATTATATTCCTTACATAAGTCCAAACAAGTACTGCCTTCTACTTTAACTAAAGAAGCTTCAGATTTTGAGAGCTCATCAATAAAAGAAAATAAATCGGATTCTCCCATTATATAACAATGTGTTCCTGTACATATTTTTACATTAATCATGTTTCATCCTTTAAATATATTCTATTTTAGTATTTTTAAAATATTTATTTTGGAGAATTTCAGAAAGCCTTTTGATAGAAATTCTTCTTAATCCAAGTTCGTGTGGCATATTTGGGTTCTGGTGCGCTACATTTATTGCTGTTCCAACAAGAAATATATTTTATCACTTTCAAGTAATAATTGAACCATTTTATAAGCCGCATTTTTATCTTCCAACTTTCTTGTATCTTCATTATTCAAAATACTAATTACTTTATTTATCGTTAACATACCTTCAGTAACCAAATCTGCCCCCTTCATTATTGCTCGAGGGGGTATTCCCTCTCCCATGTCAGACATGTCAACCGATAGTGTTTCACCAATTCCTTCTGCAATAATATTTGAAGTAGTTCCGCCAGAAATTATTTTACAGCCCTGAAATGTCTTGAATTTTTCTACCAACATATGACATTTTTCCCGTTCAAATGGGGGTCCAGTAAGAAGTAGAGTGTTTTTTATTCTTCTATAATTAACAACAGAACAAGTTATATCATCTTTTGGCATATTGCGATCATTTTTTATGGCCTCATTCACAACCATTCGCGATAGTTTTTGGCTGGAGATATTGGGTGTTGCAGAGATGATGTTAACGATAAACTTTTTCACATTGTCAATCCCCCAACCCAATGGAAAATTTTTACTTCCCATTCCGGATTGAGTTACTCCATCTGAAAAAATAATCAATCTATCTTCTGGTTGTAATTGTATTTCGGATAAATATAACTCCTGCCTTTTATGTTCGGTGTTAATCTTGAATAATTTTTTTTTGAATTTCAGAAAACTTCCATTTCTCAACCATAAAAGATCAGGATTATCATACTCTAATACTTTCAAAGAGCCATTTTCTAAAATATCAAGACTTGTCAATGTTGAGTAACTTACATTTCTTACCGAACAAACAGGCAGTGTATCCATTATTGACTGGGCTGTTTTAATCATATCCATCCCTGAAGTGATAAACTTTTGTGCCATACTTGCTGTCAATTGGGATAAAACATTTGCCTTCACGCCACTTCCCAATCCATCCGCAAGAGAGACAACCTTTCTTCCGTCCTGGGTTTTATTGAGTAGAAAAGTATCTCCTGCAACAAATTGACCATGTTTATAGATGTTGAAATAAGCTACATCTGCAGTATATTCCATTTTATAGAGATTCCTTGTTGTCTAGGTTGTAAGCTTGAATAATTTCATTTAATGTGACTTCTGTTTCTGCAGCTGTTTCTCCAAGCAAGTATGCTATTTTCTGCACAGTTTTGAGGTTGTTTTTTATAACTTCTTGTGACTTAGCAACAATGACCTCCTTTTTCATTAATGGTTTAGTTATATCTTGGATTATTATCCCAGCAACTTCGCCCCTCTCAAAGGGGAAAACTGTAACATTAAAAATTCTTGATTCGTGTTGAATAATCTCTGAAACCTTCCTCTTCTCTTTTAGTGTAATGGATACAAATTTTGCTATGGGGTAAAATTTATCAATTGCTGTTCCAACAACACGGTTAACCAATTTATCATCTACCTGTATATCAACATCTACCGATAGCTTAATAAACTTATAATTACACTCGATTATGTTTTTATTTTTATCTATTGCACAGAAACCAAGTGGTATTTCCAACATAAATGCTGAAAGTTTTTTCATTGCCTGCTTTTTCATTGATACAGCACACATTTCTAACTCAGCCCGGGATTCCAAACAGGCTTCTGCAAAGCTGTCACATGTGTCGTATCCACATGATCCGCAATTGACAAAATCCTTTTCAGAATATTTCCCAAGTTTTTCAAAAATAACCTTTTTCTCTTTTTCCGAAAATTTCGGTTTCTCCACCGGAATACAATAATCATATTTTTCAAGAATAGTATCAGGAGAGTATTTTTTAATAAAACCTTCTTCGTTATAATGCTCAAGACTATGAAAATATTTAACGATTTTATTTTTTTTTGTAAGTACCGTTTGCTTATCAAATATTCCAGAGCCATTAATGCAACCACCGTCACATGCAAGGAACTCGCAAAACACTTTTTCATCTTTAAAATTATCATTCTCTATAAGTTCTATAATTGGTTTAACACCTGTGTAGTGAAACAATGAAGTATCTGTAACTGGAGTCGGCTTAAGATTTGTAATCGTCTGCAACATCCCTCCATCAATCGGATAGATTGCACCACCATTGCTTTGAATAGGAATAAAACCACACGCCTTATCTGCTTCTATGGAATATACATCAATATTTTTTATTTGAAGCAAATGCTCAAATTCATCAAATGTAATGGATACATCAAGCAGCTCTGGATGACAGTCTGATTCAGCTTTTTTTGCAAGACATGGCCCCACAAAAACTATAGCAATATCTTCACCATATTCTTTCTTTAGCATCATGCACTGAGCAAGAAGTGGAGACAATAATGGAGAAAGATGATTTTTCCATTCTGGAAAATATTTTAATATTAAATGAACAAATGCCGGGCAAGCTGTGGAGAAAACTGCTTTATTGTTATCTTTCAACATTTTTCGTTGAAAATGTGTAACAATCTGAGCTCCCAGCGCTGTTTCAGAAATTCCATCAAAACCAGCTTTTAAAGCAGCAGTCAGTAATTGTTCTGTTGAAAAACAAAACTCACCAGCAAATGCTGGTGCTATAGCTAATATTACTTTTTTATCACTATTGAGAAGCTCTATCACCCTTTCTTCATCGTTTCTGTACTTTTGAGCTTCAGTAGGACAAACTTCTATACATTTTCCGCACATTATGCATCTTTCAGTATTAATAAATGCATGGTTGTTTATCATGCTTATGGCCTTTACAGGGCACTTTCTAACGCATTTATAACAATCCTGACAGTCATTTTCGTTTGTATAAATGAATAATATAATTTATACAAACGAAAATGACTGTCAGGATTGTTATAA
>CAMZKK010000152.1 GCA_947311175.1 uncultured Planctomycetota bacterium
GCATGTGGTCGCCGGTAAATTTTCCAATCACCGTCATCTCTACTCCTTCTTCATCGGCAATCTTTTGAAGTGCGGCGAGATTTTTTTCATCTACCGAATAAACCATTCTTTCTTGAGCTTCGCTAATCCACACTTCCGTATAGTTTAGCCCTTGATATTTTAGAGGGATTTTGTCAAGTTCAACCTCTACTCCAAGCTCTTCTCCCATTTCGCCAACTGCACTTGATAGTCCACCTGCACCACAGTCGGTTACACAAGAATATAGATTTTTGTCTCTTGCCCTGATTTGAAAATCACCGACCTTCTTTTCCTCAATTGGATTACCAATTTGAACCGCTCCACTTGATGCCATTTCGCTATCTTCGTCAAGTTCAACGCTGGAAAATGTTGCACCGTGAATTCCGTCTCGTCCTGTTCGACCGCCAACTACAACTACGCACTCTCCAACCTTAGCTTGTTTACTAACCATTGAGCGTGGGATAATTCCAACTGTTCCACAAAAAACAAGTGGGTTACCGATATATCTTTTGTCAAAATAGACAGCACCGTTTGCGGTCGGGATTCCCATTCTATTACCATAGTCACGAACTCCGCCAACCACTCCTTTTAATATTTGTAAAGGGTGAAGTGCTCCTTTTGGTATGTCTTCTCGTGGATAGTCGGGAGGTCCAAAGCAAAATATATCGGTATTCATAACCGGTTTTGCTCCCAACCCTGTGCCGAGGCAATCACGAATAACCCCACCGATTCCAGTTCCTGCACCGCCATAAGGCTCAAGGGCAGAGGGGTGGTTGTGGGTTTCTACCTTAAAGGCGACTCCAAATTCATCGTCAAATTCAATAACGCCTGCATTATCTACAAATACAGATAAACACCAATCTTTATCGAGTTCGGTTGTGACTTTTGCAATTGTGCTTTTTAAAAGGTTGTCAATAAATTCTTCGCCCTCAGGCCCACGATAACGAACTTTGCCTTTTAGTGTTTTGTGAACACAGTGTTCACTCCAAGTTTGCGCCATAGTTTCAAGCTCAATGTCGGTAGGAGTGCGTCCTTTAGTGGCAAAATAATCTCTAATACAACGCATCTCAGCTACGCTTAGATAGAGCTGTTTTTCAATAGATAGTTTTTCTAATTCATCATCCGAAAGTGATTCAAGGGTGATTTCAGCCTTTTTAAATTTATAGTTGATTTTTTCCGTAACTGTATGACATGCATTTTCACCAATGGTAATTTCTTCAATAACATCACTAACCAATAATTTTTTAGAAGCTTCCTTGAGGTAATCGATTGTTGTGTCGCCATAGATTAGATATTTTGTAGATGTTCTAACCCAAGCAAGTTTAATTCCCATTGAGCCAACTGCTTTTAAAATACTTGCTTCTGATGGGTCCATAACACCAGGCTTGCGACTGACTTCAATTATTGTTGCGTCGTTTTTGGAGATGACATCGCTGTTGACTGCAAAATCATCTATAACCGCATCGGCAAGAAATTGATGAGCAATCTTTTCTGCATCGCTTTCCTTGCATCCTTCAATTGTAAATACTCGAACAGAGCGAATTTTGGTTATCTTATTCAAACCAAAGTGAAGTAAGTCTTCAAAAACCTCTTTGCCGGTAGAGTCAAAAGAAGCATCCTTGGTTGCAATTTCAATGCGGTGAATCTTAGACATTTAAATATCCTAATCTTGAAATAGTAGTAATTTTATCCAATTATGTATTTTTATTTATTGCATAAGTAGTTATTCAATCCATTTTTGTCAACTTTATTCGAAGTTGTTTTTAGCACTTGTAATTATTTTCAGTTGTGTTATTAATATCCACATGGAATAAACAAAGTATCATTGTTTATTTTATATTATTTTTCCGTTCTTTCTCTTTCAAAGTAAATGCTCAATGAATATTAAAAAAATATTTGAAACCATAATTATTATCCCCAGTCCTTCACGTCAAGAAGGTGCAATGATGAAGTATTTAAAATCATTTATATCTGAGTTAGGATTTGGGTGGACAGAGGATAACTTTTCTGTCTCGCTTGGGGGTGAAGGTAATAATCTTTGTGTAGATATTCCGGCAAACGGTAGTGGACACAATATTCTTCTTTGTGCCCATGTCGATACTGTTGAAAGGGGCGATAAACCAATTTATTTTGTTTGCGAAAACGGGGAGTATCAAAGCAGGGGAGACACAATATTGGGGGCAGATGATAAAACCGGAGTGGCGTGTTTGTTGTCGCTTTTGTTTAAGCTGAAAAATAATCCTGAGATAAAACACGGAAAATTAAGAATTGTTTTTACGGTGTGTGAGGAGATAGAATTGCTTGGCTCAAAAGCTATGCCAAAAGGCTGGTTGAGTGATATGGATTTGGGAGTTGCTCTGGATCATAGTTTTCCTACAGATATAGTTTATTGTGCACCCGGTAAGTATAAATTAAAGATTTACTTGCAAGGCAGGGGTGGGCATGCCTCTGCACCTGAAAGAAAAATAAATGCTGCCCATCTTGCAACTCGAGTTTTTGCTAGATTGCCAAGTGGTAATTTAGATGAGCTTTCTACTTGTAACTTGGGCATTATAAATTCAGGTAGTGCGGTAAATATTATTCCTTCTGATGCTTATGCTGAATATGAGATTAGAAGTTTATCTGATGATAGGTTGGAATTTCACAAGAAACGAATTATGGATATTATTAAAAATACCGTAGAGGAAGGAAGAATTTACCCTATTGGGATTGATGAAGAGCGTTTTGCTACTGTTAAAATTGAACGTTCTCATAGTGCAAAACCTTATTCTATTGCAGAAAATTCTTTGCCTGTTAGATTAATGAAAAAAGCAATTATGAAGAGTGGACTTGTTCCAATAATGAAAATGGGTAGAGGTGGAAGTGATGCAAATGTATTAAATAATCGAGGGTTGGTATCGTGTGTTATTGGTTGTGGAATGCACGGGGCTCATAGTGTAAATGAAAGTGCAAGAATAGAAGAAATGGAAGATTGTGTCAGTAATTTAATAAATTTAATAGGAGAACTGAAGTGACAGAATTGGCAATGAGTGGTGAACCGAAAATATCGGTGATAATTCCAAATCGAGATGGCAAGATTTATCTTGATACCTGTCTAAAATCGGTTTTAAAGCAAAGTCTTAAACCGTATGAGATTATTGTAGTTGATGATGCTTCAAGTGACAATAGTTTTGAGTATGTGAAGGTTAATTATCCAGGAGTAATTATTGTTAGGTCGTCAGACACAAACATACCACAAGGATTTTCCGGTGGCGTCAATGTTGGAATAAAAACCGCTACTGGAGAATATATTGCACTTTTGAATAATGATACTGATGTTGATAAGGATTGGCTAAAAGAAATGTATGTTGTATTGGAAAAATATCCAAATGCGGCAAGTTGTTCTTGTAAGATGTATCTTGAACATGGTATTCATCTCAATGCTCTTGGCTTGATGCTAGATAAGAGTGGTTATTGTCATACGATAGCAGATGGCATTCTTGATGAAGGTCAGTTTGATAGAGAGCAGGAAGTTTTTGGTCCTTCCGGTGGAGCTGCGTTGTGGAGGATGTCGGCATTGTCTGAGATTGGTCTGTTTGAGCACGATTATTTCGCCTATTGTGAAGATGCCGATTTGGCATTTAGAGCAAGAGCGTATGGCTTCATTTCTGTTTATGCTCCAAAGGCAAAAATTATTCATCTTGAGGGTCGTTGCCCTAGTCTTTTGAGATTTGACAAGGTGGCACTCAGACTTAGAAATAATTTTTGGTTTGTCTGGAGCAATCTTCCTCGCGAATTATTGATTGAAAATCTCGGCTCAATCTTATGGAATACCGTGTTTAGGCATCTTTTCAAGTATGGACCTCGGATATGGAAGGTAGAGTGCAGAAGTTTTTGGAAATCAATTTTTAGAATTTTGATAAGCCTACCAAAGGTAAGAAGAATGAGAAAAGCAAGAAAAAGTAAATGCAAGGTGTCTGCAGAGAAGTTGAAGTTCTGGCTTGGTAGGGGCTATTGTTTTAGCGAAGATGATTGCGATAGTGATAATATGCAGACTTGAGAAACTTAATTTAATTTTGATAGATGAGCTATTTGTCTTGTGTTTAAATGGGTTTATATTAAAATAGCGAAAATAAAATAATTAAATATTGGAATGGAAGTAATGTTTAGGTTTAAATTATTCTTTTTACTTTGTCTAATTCTGTCGGTCAGACTTTGTTCGGCAGCCGACAAGGATGTAGATTTTAGGGTAGTAACATTTGCAATCCCTAATTCCTATGGTCTGTGGACAATTAACGACAAATTGATTGAGCATAAGGGTAAGGCAGCGGTTAAGATACCTGTTGGTAAAAATGTTATTGTTGGCAAAGAATTCGGGTGGAAATTAGAGTTTTTGCTTGATAATCAAAACATCATTCCTCAAAAAATAATCCCCGGAACTTTTGGTAGAGATTTGAGTGGAATGTTTTGCCATGGTGAAAATCTTACCATGTTAGACCCTGAAGGTAAGAGGGTGATTATTTCTATTCCAAGGGTAAAGGGAGAGTATCGTATTGACGGTTTGCTACCAAATGGAGTTGGTGCACGTGCGGTATTTTTGCCGAAGGGGAAGAGGATTATACATGGTAAGGATTGGAAGATAGAATTAGATATTTCGGAAAACAACAGTACGGCAAAGTTTATTGGTAATAGTGAAGAATCTTTCAGCTTTGATAATAATATTTTTAGATGGATTAATGTTGACAATATTTCCGTAAGCAGTGCCTTGAAACCAAAGCTTAAGGTGTTTGTAAATAGAGATAAGAAGTATTTTCGTAGAGATGAGTATATCTTAATAAATGTGTCTTTAACCTCTGACGAAGCGAAGAAGGATAAATTGACAGTTAGTGCTGTGCAAGGTGAGAATGAAATCGTTTTTCTCGAACGTCGCTGGAGTACGGTGCAAGGAGTCGTTACTCGCTCATTTGAAATTCCACTTTATGTCTTAAAATCCGGTAAGTACTTACTTAAGGCCAGACTTGCAGGTCTTGAATCGAGTTGTTCTCTTGAAATCTTGCCGTCATCAACAGAGCAAAAAGGTTTAGTACCTTTGGTAAATATTGCTCGCAAAAGGGATGAGAAAAATCTATCAGAGAAAGGTTTTAATGGTTGCTTTATTGGAATAGATGATTTTCTTGCAGCTATGCCTGAAGGCTTATCTGCGAAGATTGATTACAATATTGTCTTGGCTAAACCGGGAAAAGATTTTGATTATTATTCAAGAAAAACCTCAATGGTGGCTAGTCATGCTAGAGAATACGGTGGTGTTAGGTCTTTTGTCGTAAATTTTAAAAACGATAAATTGATTGGAGGTGGTTTGATTGAAAAGGTTGCCGATATAGTTGGTGCACAAACGGATAATATTTTCATTCGTACATTTATTAATATTGAAGATTTTCTTAAATTGAAGAACTCTAGTTCCATCGTGAATAATGCGTTTGTTTTTGGATTAGAGAAACACTTGAAGAATGATATTGCAAATCTATTCAAATTGCGTGCAGATAGTGATTTTTCTAAAACGATGATGGTTGTCAGGGAAAATCAATATGCTTGGGCAGCTTTGGTCCTTGGTTCAAAAGGAGTGGCGAGCAAAGGATTGTTCGATAATTATTTTTTACAAAGATGGAATAATCTTGGACTTTTTGTCTCCACAATAATGGAAGAGTATTACAAAAAAGAAAAAAAACCAATATTTAAAATTCCAGATGATAAAAATACAGTTATCGTATCTTTTGAACAACAAGATGTTGCGTATTGTTTGGTATTCTCGAAGAAAGCATGCTCAGCTACATTGCCACTTTTTTTGAATAAAAATAATGTCTATGATTTGTTTGCAGCAAAAAGATTATATATCCCCGCAAGAGTGATGGTTTTTAAACAAAAAATGAAGGATAATGATTTTAAGGCTTTTGCATTTTTAAAAAATAAGCCGTCTTCAATTCGGTTGAAATTGAGGGCTCGGTCATCTAGGAAAATACCGTATTTGATGCGTTGCTATGCCGTGCTTGTCGATGAATCAAACAGGATTGTTCGTGCATCTGTTCCGGCAAAAATAGAAATAAAGACTAAAAACGGTAAGGTTGTTGCATCTCTCAATCGAACATTTAAGGCAGGTATTCTTGACTATGGTTATCCTTTGGCATTGAATCATCCGAAAGGCTCTTTGCTTGTTGAAATTTCTACCGTTGGAGTAAAAACATCTGCTATTTTTCACAATAAAACAATGTTGAGAAATTATACTCGCAATTATCGCGAGAGGACTATTGTTGAGGAAGAAGATTTCAGTTCAATTTTAGATTTTATAGAGAAAGAAAATGAATTTACCATTGCGATTGGAGGTATTGATTATTTGAGGGAAGCCGAATTGCTTGCTACAAATTTAAAGAGAAAAGGGAAGAAAGCAAACGTTAAATTCTTGAATGAAGTATTAGCAGATCAAAAAATTGCAGAAGCAATGGATAATCATATTCCAATGATTGATATTTCAGAAAATCTTATTTTGATTGGTCTCCCGTCAGATAACTTTTTGATTGATATTGTTGCAAATAAGGCAAAATTAACTCCATATCAAATTACAAAATTATTTCCCGGTAACGGTAAAGGCTTGTTGCAATATGCGTGGAAGGCATTTAGCTTTAAACATGATGCAATTGTTGTTTCCAGCTCTGACGAGCATGGCGTAAAGTTAGCTGTCAGAAGGTTAATCTCTCTTCGGTGATAATACTTTTGTAAATATTACTTAACCCCTTTACAGTCTTTCTTTTCTTTCTTTATTTGGGCAAGGATTGAACTGTATGGTTTTCCGTTTTCATCTGTTTTAAAGATTGGCTCTGGATTGAGAAGTAATTCTTCTTTTCCTACTTCTGATTCCGCTAATTTTCTTCGTAAGTTGTATGGGCTAAACATTTTTAAATCTTCTAATATTGAATTAAATTCATCTTCCAGATTGTTAGTAAGAAGGGTTCTGTTTTCTTCCGTTAGCAGGGGTAGCGTATTAAGAGAGGATGAGACTTTGTTTAATTCCGTATGGAGTGTTTCTATGCTCTCATTGACTGCATCGAATTGCTCGCTAAACTCTTTTTTTCTTAAAAATAAGTTCCGTTCGAGTAGAAGATTGCAGTAAGATTTTCTGTTTTTGTCTGCCATTCTTTCTTTTTCTTCTGCGGTAAATTCTTCTCCATTTATATATGCTTGTCTAATTTCTTCTGTATTTATTTCCATTCTTTTTTTTGTTTTTTCTAATTTGTTGAGAAGATTTTCATATTCTGAAATTTGCTCATAAAATATTGATTGAAATTCTTTTTCCGATATTTCAATAATTGCAATTAGAGATGATAAAAAAACCTTATATTTTCGTATCAATAGTTTTTCTTTTTCTGCATCTTCGTCGTTTGCTCTACGACAATGATCGATAGCGTTCATGTAGTCACTTAGTTCACCCTGATCTTTTCCCCATCTGAAATATCGTTCAGCTACGACAATCAACTCAGTAAAATTTTTTGATTTATCTTCTATCCCCAAAAAAACCGTGCCAACAACTCTAAATATATCCATGACTATAGTTGTTACAATTGATAGTGTTGATACAGAATCTTTTGCGGAATCATCTTTGATCGGCAATGTTATTTTATGTTCTTTTTTTTGAGGTTTCACTTTCTCTTCTGTTGCTTCCATTTCAACATTAGCTTGTTCTTGCTCTATTGATTCTTTTTTTTCCTCCACTCTTTACCCTCCCTTGTTAATCGTTTTTCCCAATATTTATCAAAACCCTAGTTACTTCTTTGCGAATGAACAAACTACCACCATCTTCATCTGCACCGACCCAAACTTTTTTTCCTTTATAAAATGCAGGGATTTTTAGGTCTCTAATTGAGGCATTCTTCCAGCCGTCTTTTCCTGTTGTTGGGTAGATAGTAATTACTCCCTGATAATTATGTTGGTCGCCGGTTATTTGAAAATATGGTTTCATCTGTAGTCGTGGTGGATTTTTTACATTGGGGTCAGGAGTCCAAAATAGAGACAATCTCAATATTATTTGAGATGGATTAGGGGATGCAATCGGAGTAACCTTAACAGAAAGACTACTGGTTAGAGAGGTTCCTCTTAATAAATTAAATCTGGTTTCAAGAGCTGCAGAAAGTTGAGTTTCTATTTTTACATACTTGCGCCCAAGCACCGCTTCTTTGGTTGGACGAATATCAAAATATCTTCTTGCCTCTACTCTATCGGTTTGTTCTTCTCCTCCAGCAGGAAGGTTTACCCTTATGATTTGTGGGCTAGTCCAACCTGGTTCTAGCCGCATTCTTTTGTTGCTGTCAACGTAGGCAGCGTACTGTAAGCGAAAGGTACTGATGAGAGGTTCGTTAAAAAAGTTTCTAATCTCCATTCTCTGTCGCTGGGTTTCATTTACACTTCGTAGCGGAGGGTCGTTAAGGATACGAATGCTCATCCTTGTTCTAGCAAGAGGGATTGACATTCCATCAATAAGAAGAGGTGTTTGAGTAATAGTGAAAATTCTCTTTGTTCTTATTTCATTTCCCGAGATGTCAATTTTTGTAAGATTGCCAAGTCCGGTGCCAATATCAATTTTTTTGTTCTTTTTGTCTCCTGTATACCAAATTGCAATAATTGCAGTTTTGCGAGGGGTTTTAAAAATAAAATTTTCAATATCCGCTCCAAGCTGAAAACTACCAAGATATTCAGCACCTCTTAGATTTTCAGCCAAGGTTCGTGTCGCAAGAAAACTCGGCCTAGGGATTAACCTGCCGTCTCTAGTTGTTGCCAACAAACCACGTTGAGGATTCAATAATGAACCACAGGTTATTCTATCGAATCCCAAAGCCTTACCAATGATAACTTTTCTTGCAAGGTCTATGGCTTGTGCACGTTCACTTGATATCTCTCTGAGATATTGATCCACCGGAAGTAGTCTTAGGTTGAGCTGTTTTTTCTGTTTGTGCCTAGTGTCTAAATCTGCCTGCGTGGAATTTGTTTTGGAAATAAATTCTTTGCTAGCGTAATTCGCAAGCTTCATGATTGGTTCAGAGGGATAAATGGCATTTTCCCACTTCATCATATTGGTAAATCTTCGCGGCATAATTTTTGCCAATTGATACATCATTGTGTATTCATCTATTTTAGAAGAGACCAGAATATTTACTGCCTCCGCACAGGAAACAGGAGGGATGCTGTTTGCTGAACCTAACACCAATGGAAATGCTTGAGAGAATGCACTGGTGAGATCCTGCAGCATCTTCCTTGCTTCTGCCACATACGAGTATCTAACTCCTCCATTGCCAAAACTTAGGTCTGAATCTGCCCCCCACTGCCAACTATCAATTTGAGTGCCGAAATTACTAACCGGGCTAAAGATATATTTTTTAATCAATGGCAATCTGTCTTTGAGTGCCGATAGCATTCCTTCTTCAGGAACAAGTTCTCTTGGCATTCTACCAAATGTTCCGGTAAATCTGATATTGTTATCTCGTAGGTTTCGTAATATTTGTGATACCAACCATACTTGATTTTTTGTATCGGTAGATTTTGAATCTTCCGACCATAATTCTATATTGCTGCGAAAAACTCCCAGATGGCGAAATGATTTGATTAGTGAACTTTGTTTTACTTTTTCGTGTGATGAAAGAATGTCGAAGTTTACTGAAAACTGGTCGAGATATTTATTGTTGGCTCTGTTTTCTGATTTGGATAATGGCTTTTTCCATCGACCGATAACATGAGAAACAGTTGCTTGTGGTTGATCTTTTACCCCATAAAGGGTTACTACGACATAGTAAACACCATATTTGTTGATGTTAGGGATAATTTCTTCACGAACGGTTGTCGTATTTTTGGGATTAAGCGGCTTTATGTTTTTTTCAAATTTTTTGTCAGGGGTTTCGCCATTCATGTTAAATATTTCGATTTTTCTCCAATATTTTTTACCTTTTAGTCTGTTGTGTGATTCCGAATCAGGGACATTAGGGATTAGTCCTTGATAAAGGATAGACATTTTTAAAGGTTTGAAGTCATCTCTAAATTCACTATCAATCCCAATCTTTGGCCTGCTTTTTATCTGGATATCGTCAAACCATGCTACGCCATGTCTATCAGCACCCTTGATTGCAGAATTATCTTTTATTCTGCAAACGAGTTTCACACCATTTGTTCTAGGGTGCAGGGCATTGACTCTTCTGATTAAAGGACCTTCCGACCAGTCATTTTGTCCAGCCGGTATTAGTAGTTTGTCCGGTCTTCCTAAGATTTCTTCTTTTCCGTTTTCATCTATATTTAACCAAAAAATATCTATTGATACTATGCTGTGATCAAGGTTTTTAGTTTTGGCATAAGCAGTGATTTCATACGCAAGTTCAGGGTCAATTGTCTTAGGATATACGGTTTCTATAGCGGTCTCTTTTCCCGAATATGTCATATACATAACAGTGCCAGGTTTGCTTGGATCACTGCCTATACGCCATTTATCTTCAGATAAACCAATCTTTTCATATTGCGGATACCTCGGCCCTTTTAATCTCTTCCATAAATCAGGAAAGCCATCGTGGTCTCTGTCCCGACTATTCATGTCATTTCCACGAGGTTCAAAATCATAAATGTTTACATTTTTTGCCAGTTTTATTCGGCTTTGTGCCTGCTGATTAACCTCTGCGGTATGGCAATATTTTGCTGAAATAAAAAGGACGATAATAGATAGTAGAAGGTGAGGTGCGACTAAAGAAGATTTGATATTTAAAACTCCTTTACCCAAAGGAATTACTACCTGTTGTTAATGAAGTAGTTATTCGTTGTGAAAGTTTATCTTGGTAAAATATATGGATGATTATTCAATAGTGAACAATCATCCATATTGTAAAGTTATTAGTTATTTTTCAGTAACTGATTTTTTGTCATTTACTGTAGATTCTTTTGTTTCTTTGACGGTGTTTTTTTCTTTTTTCTTTGCCTCTTTAAATCTCTTGCCAAACAACGCAATAACGTGGTTTTACCAATACCATTAGGGCC
>CAMZKK010000153.1 GCA_947311175.1 uncultured Planctomycetota bacterium
CTCATCTTGCCCTTAAGGTAAGTGAAAAGTATAATAGTTTTGGAATTCATCCTATGGAGTTAGCGGATGAAAATGCTTGTGCCGGTTGCGGTTTTTGTGCAATAGTTTGCCCTGATGCCGCAATTGAAATTATTGAAAATGATAAGGAATAAAAATGTCTGATTCTGTTTTTATGTCAGGTAATGAAATTGCGGCTGAGGCGGCGATTAGGTCAGGTGTACATCTATATGCCGGCTATCCAATTACTCCCCAAAATGATCTCAGTGCATATATGTCATTACATATGCCAAAACATAATAGAATATTTATCCAAGCCGAATCAGAGATTGCTGCCATTAATATTGTTCTTGGGGCATCGTCTGCCGGAGCAAGGGCAATGACAACTTCAAGTTCTCCGGGGATTTCTTTGAAACAAGAAGGAATCTCTTATCTTGCAGGCTCGGAATTACCTGGGGTTATTATTAATGTAATGCGTGGCGGTCCGGGACTGGGTAATATTGCTGGCTCTCAATCTGATTATTTTCAGGCAACCAGAGGGGGAGGTCATGGCGATTACCGAACACCGGTATTAGCACCGGCATCTGTGCAAGAGATTGCAGAACATGTTTCTCTTTCATTTGAGATTGCAGAAAAATACCGCACTCCCGTTATGGTTATTTATGATGGCTATCTTGGACAACTTAATGAAAATGCCACTTTGGTGAAAAAAAAAGATGTGCCGTCAATGGATAAGCCTTGGGCTTTATCCGGCAACGATGGTAGAAGGTCTCGAATTATTCGTAGTTTATTGATGGATGAAGGTGAACTTGAAAAATTCAATAATCATTTGGCGTTAAAGTATCAAAAAATTAAAGAAAATGAAATTCGCTATGAAAAAATTATGTGTGAGGATGCAGAGATAGTATTGGTGGCTTTTGGCATTTGTTCTCGACAATGTACCGAGGCTGCCGAGTTACTGCGCAAAGAAGGAATAAAAATAGGTATCTTTAGACCGATAACATTGTGGCCGTTTCCCGCAGATGAACTTGCCATTGCTTGTGCCAGCACAAAATCTGTATTAGTCGTAGAAATGAATCTTGGACAAATGATTGAAGATGTTAGGCTTTCGTTGCTTGGCAAAATCAATGGCAAGATAGACTTTATTGGTCGGCCTGCCGGTGGAGTTCCTACGGTAAAGGCTATTGCTGAAAAAATAAGCAATCTTTGTGGAGAAGAAAATTGAAAAATATTGCACTCCTCGGAGCAACAGGCTCAATCGGACTTAGCACCCTTGATATTATCCGACAATATCCTGATAGATTTATTCTCTCGTCAATTGCCAGTGCCAACAATTGGCTGATGTTGGCGAAGATTGCAAAAGAATTTAGAGTTGAGGTAGTTGCAATTGCTAATGAAGAACATTATGAAAATCTAAAAAATGAATTATCCGGTTTTAATGGTCGTATTCTTGCCGGCTCTGAAGGTGTTGAAGAAGCAGCATGTTTAGACGGAGTTGACATCTTGGTTAGTGCGGTGGTAGGGGCTGCGGGATTATTTCCAACCTTAGCAGCTATTGACAAAGGAATTGATATTGCTCTTGCCAACAAAGAAACCCTTGTTATGGGTGGAGAAATTGTTCTTCGCAAGGTTAAGGAAAAGGGAGTTCGACTTTTACCGGTTGATTCCGAACATTCGGCAATCTTTCAATGTATGCAGTGTGGTAAGGTTAGTGAAGTAAAAAAAATAATCCTTACCGCCAGTGGTGGACCATTTCGAGGTAAAGACAAGAAGTTTTTACAAACCGTAACCAAAACAGAAGCGTTAAATCACCCAACTTGGGATATGGGACCGAAAATCACGATTGATTCTGCAACCCTTGTCAATAAGGCTCTTGAGGTAATTGAGGCACATTGGCTTTTTGGTCTTGATTATGATAATATTGACGTGGTTGTTCATCCTCAATCGGTTGTTCATAGTTTAGTTGAATTTGTTGATGGTTCAAACATTGCTCAACTTGGCACCACTGATATGAAGATTCCAATTCAATATGCTCTAACCTATCCAGAAAGGATAAATACCTCTGTTCAAGGAATGAGTTTGGCAGAGGTGAGCAACCTTACCTTTGAAAAACCGGATTTAGAAGCATTTAGATGTCTTGCGCTTGGTTATGAAGCAGGGAGAATTCGTGGGGTAGCTCCTGCGGTATATTCTGCGGCAAACGAAATTGCGGTTGAACTATTTTTGACTGAGAAAATAAAATTTGCGGAAATTCCAATATTGATAGAGAATGCTTTGGAAAAACATGAAGCAAAAAATAATCCAAGCTTAGATGACTTGTGTTATGCCGATAGATGGGCACGAGATTTTATATTAAACAAACAAAAGTAAGTATCTTTTTTAGGAAACAATTAAATGAATAGTATTTTGGAAAGTGGACTCAATATAGCAGGAGTCGTTTTGGCATTTTCAATTCTTATTTTTATCCACGAGCTTGGGCATTATCTTGCAGCGAGAATTGTTGGTGTTAGGGTTGAAAAGTTTATTATCGGATTTGATGTTTGGGGTTTGGGGTTACGTAAGAAGATTGGGAACACTGAATATGGTGTTGGATTACTACCACTTGGCGGTTATGTTAAGTTGGCAGGGGCAAGTGATTTACCGGGGGAAGAAGAATGCACGGGAGCACCTGACGAACTAATGAGTAAGGGACCGCTGGCTCGTGGTTTTGTCTTCATTGCCGGAGTTATAATGAATCTTATCTTGGGATATTTTGTCATTGTCGCTGCTCAAATGTATGGAGTGCCAAGAGTCCCTGCAGTTTTAGGTTATATTACTCCGCAATCTCCTGCCGCTCGTGCAGGGCTTGAAGCTGGAGATAGAGTTATTAGTATTGATGGTAAAAAGATACAATGGTTTGAAAAGATTTTGTATAAGGTGGCATTGTCTGGTCACAAATCTCTTGAATTTAAGGTTGAGCGTAATGTTAATGGGAAAAAGGTTATTAAGGAGTTTGATGTTTTTCCAGAAGAAGGTGGTGGCAGAGGCAACCTTTTGACCATCGGTGCGGGAGTTCCTCGTTCTCGTAAGATTGGAGCATTTGTAGATGTAGGTGATAAAAAATTTGATTTATCAAAAAAAATTGCGATAGGTGGTAGAATTATTGCTGTAAATGGCATTGAAGTTGAAAACGATTTAGTTGGTGATAAAATTAATGAACTAGTAATGTCAATGGCAGGGAAAAAGGTTACCCTTACAATTAAGCCAAAAGATAAAGCTAAATTTAAAGTGGAGGCAAAGGTTTATCCAGAATTTGGTAGTACCTATGATTATGGTATTAGGTATATGAGAATGATTGATAAAGTAATGCCAAATAGTCCGGCGTCAAGGGCAGGATTGAAGATTGGTGATTGGATTGGCGAGATAGATGGAAAGTTATTTTCAAAACCTAACCAAATGGTTAAGCTTATTCAGCAATCAGCATTAAAACCAATTGATGTTAAGATTCGTAGAAACGAGAAAATAGAAACCGTGAAGATTTCCCCAAGAGCAATGACTGGAGATCATCGTATCCCTAAGGGTAAAGAGAATTTTCTCGGTATAATTTTAAAGAAGCAAGAAAAGAAAAAGGGAGAGTTTGTCGTTGAAAAAGTTTTATCCGGCGGACCATCAAGTGGTAGGCTTAAATCCGGCGATGAAATAGTTGCAATTGCTGGAAATGATGTAAATCAAAGTTCTGGTACTTTGGCATTTTTGGTTGATAAATTTAGCAGTAAAACTTTAACCATTTCTGTAATTAGAAAACAAAAAGAAATGAAATTGAAAATTACTCCAAAGGTTGATCCGGCTATTGGTGTTGCAAGAATAGGGATTATTTTTAGCAGGGTTGGGGTGTTTAGTGTTACTGATGGCTCCTTTGCTGATAAATGCGGGGTGAGTAGATTTGACCGCAATCCGTTACTTAGGTTTTCAGATGATTTAAAGACAAGTTATCTTTCTTGGACTCGTAAACAAAGTAATGGTAAACTAAAAAGGATTGGAGAAAAGAAATTTCCAACGCCATTAAATGTTTTAGAAAATCCAATTAAATTTGGGATTAAGGGTATTCTTCCAATTCAGCTCCCTACTAATTTTGAAATGGATAAAACAGAAGGTTTTTTAGCTGCTTGTTCACAGGCAGTGCCAAAAACTGTTAGTAAGATTTTATCAATCTACAAATTTCTCAATAAGTTGATAGTTGGTGATGTCAAAATCACTGCTGCTGGTGGTCCAATAATTATTTTCAAAACAATGTATATGTCGGCATCAGTTGGATTTGGTAAACTGCTTGATATTGCCGCTTTTATTTCAATAAATCTTGCGGTCATAAATATTCTACCTCTTCCTGCCCTTGATGGTGGACATCTATTTTTTGTTTTGATTGAATTGATAAAAGGGTCACCTCCAAGTGTAAAAATTAGGGAATACGCACAGTATGTGGGGTTCTTTTTATTAATGGGTATGATGTTGTTGGTTACGACAATTGATGTGTATTATAATTGGATAAAGTAAGATGAATGACCACCCTATCAGCAGTGATTCTTTAGATGAAGATTCAGTCTTTGACGATAGATTTATTGATCTTGTTGCAGAAGATGTTAAAGGGTCAAATTCTGAAGCTTTACATGTAAATCAAAAAAAAACCGAATTGGCAAATGGTTTTTATTCAAGAATATTCAAATCTCTCATTGGACTTGAGTTCAAAGAAAATGAGGCTGAAGACCTTTGGGGAAAATTATTAGAGCATAAATATAATATGAGCACCCAACTAAAAAGAAATGTAGGAATACGAGTTGCGGCAATTGATTATTTCACAAATATTACGGGAACCCTTTCCTCGGTCAAGGTGATGGATAAAAATGTATTTTTGGAAACTACCGATATGGCAATTTCCGACGGACTTACCGGCTTATACAACCATCGATATTTTTATGATAGACTACGTAAACAGATTCAAGACGCAACTGATAATGATTCAATACTTTCGATTATACTCATTGATGTTGATTATTTTAAAGACTACAATGACATCAATGGGCACGTTGCCGGAGATGTTGCGTTACGAAAAATTGCTAAGATAATAAGAACGACTGTTGAGGATTTGGGATATAGTTGCCGATATGGTGGCGAAGAGTTTACTGTCATATTGCCGCAAACAAGCAAGGCAAAGGCAATGGATATTGCTGAAAAAATTAGACAATCGATTGAGGAAGAAATTTTTCCTAATGAATTTGCTTTACCATCAGGTAGATTGACAATAAGTCTTGGTATTGCCGAATTTCCCTTAGATGGCACAGATAGTCGGGGGTTGATGGAGTATGCCGATCGAGCATTATATCATAGTAAGGCGAATGGTAAAAATCAAATTAGTGTAATGGCACAAAACCGAAGAAGAGAGCAAAGGAGAATTATTGCTTGTCCTGCGGAAATCATTATTATGGAAGACGGTAACAACAGTATTGAACGCAATGCAAGTATTGCCAATATATCGATAGGTGGCGTTCGATGCAGAACTAATTTTAAACTTAAACTTAATCAGGCGGTAAGGATACGGATTGATAAAAATATTATCGACTGCGACCCACTACTTGCAGTGGTAGTTAGATGTGCAAGGGTTGAGCAATCTGTATGGTCGCTTGGTTTTAGGTTTATTCGACTTCGTGAAGAAGTTAAAACTAAATTAATCAAATTCATTTCTGAGGATGAATAATTAAATGGCAAAAAAAGAACTTTATGAAATCCTTTCAAAGACAAGTCGAATCAAACGTTCATATATGAATTCGACATCTGATGTTCCTACTAAAGAATCTAAAGAAAAACTTGAGGAAAAAGAAACAGTAATTTCCGAATTTAAAGAAATAAATACCGACAAAGCCAATGTAAAAAAAGCTAAAAAAGACAAACCTAAACTAAAATCCACAACAGACTTGGTTATTACTTTAGAATCAGGCATTACTGTGTTTTTTGTGATTTTGATTTTGATTTCTACATCTTTTTATTTGGGATACAAACGAGGTTCTAGCGATATCTTATTAACGCTTGACGCAAAAATAGTTTCTGATAATAATCTCGACCATGGTGAAATTAAAGACATTAAATATTCTAAAGGATTTGCAGAGGTAAGACAAAATAGTGCAAAACTGCCTGCTGGGGCATATGTGTTGAGATTGGTGTCATACGACAAAAGTGGTCCGGGTTTAACCAGAGCAAAGGGTGACATTGACTTCTCGAGACGACAAAAGATTGTTTACCAAGAAGGCATGACAGTATTTTTGATAGCAAATAGTGCTGCTTATTCTGTTTGTATAGGACCTGTTAGTAATCGCTATGATGCGAGACTTGAAAAAGTCAAACGTAAATTTAAACGATACAAGGGTCCGCCAAGTAGTAGGGAAAATACCCCTTATGCTGCTGCATCGGTTGAAAAGGTTGACAAATTAGGGAGAGTTGTACAATGTTGACAACAGTAATATTGATATATTGGTAATCACAAAGTACTAAGGTTAAAAGAGAGAGAGAAATAAATAATGAAAGCATCTCCAGACTGTATCCCGTATGCACTCAATCAAGTGTTAGCAACCGCACGGCTGGTTACTGAAGACGAATGGATACATCGTAAAGTTTTAATGCGAGCATTAGCAGACCTTGCGGAAGATAATGATTTAGAAAAAACAGCTTCTGAGATAATCTTTGCTTGCCTTGATATTGCCTATAAATCACTTGGGGTAAAAGATCCTTACGAGAATGAAAAGGCAAGAATAACCAAGGCGGTAGGGGCATTGCTTCCTGGATTTACTGAAAAAATTAAAAAATCCAAAGATAAGAATTACGCTGCGTTGTTATTGGCGATGGCAGGCTCAGAAATCGGTGCTGAAGTCAATGATCGCCATAAAATAGAAAAAACCGTTAATAATGTGCTAGATATTGACCCAGCCATTGACAATCGAGAAGACTTGCTTCGTCAATTAAAGCGAGCAGATAAAGTTGTATATATACTTAATAATGCAGGAGAGTCTCTTTGCGATAAGCTATTTATAGAAGAGATTTCTCGCAAATCTAAGGTTACCGTGGTTGTGAGAAATAGTCCGATTTTAAATGATGTAACAATAGATGATGCAAAAAATATAGGGTTATTTGATATTGAAAATGTAACAGTTATTGAGCCTGGTTTTCCAATGCTTGGAATCCTTCTTGAAAAATCATCTTCTGAATTAAAACAAGTTTTTGAAGATGCAGATGTGATTATTAGCAAAGGTCAGGCGAATTACGAAACTCTTTTTGCCGATGATTTAAATATTTATTTTCTATTTTCTGCCCGAAGTAAAGATATTTGTAAAAACTTGGATGTTGCACAAGGAGCCCAAGTTATTTTAAAACAATCTGCGAATAGCAAATCTGGTAATGCTTCAAGTGTTTCCGGACGAATAAAAATCAAAAATTGAAATAATTGCTGGACAGAAACCATTGTTTCGTGGTATAAATTAACCCTTAATTTTAAAAGTATTATAAAATAAAACAAAAGGAGTAAATAATGAGTATTCACAGAAGTCTTAAAACGGCTGGAAGTCTTATTCGTCACCGTAATGTATTGACAAGAGTTGAAAGACTTGAACAGCTCGAACATGACAAAAAATGGAATGAAAAAGATAGTGTGCTTGGTATTCCAAAGGTTCGTTCGATAAAGGCTGTGGCAAAGAAGAAGAAAAAGAAAAAAGATGAAGATGACAACGCAAAATAACAAGAAATCAAGCCTTAAAAATAAAAAAAGCAGTCAACTTGACTGCTTTTTTTATTTGATTAAGCTAAATTTCAAATGTGCAATTTAGCTTTAATTGCGGTTCAATCTTGACGACAAACGATTTATGTGGTAATTTAATTACTGTATTTAACCTTTTTAATTGGACTGACTATGTCGGAAGATAATTCTTGCCCAGAAGAAGATAAACGTAAAAGCGGATCTATTGATATCCCCAAAGATAAAAGTCATTTGTTTGATGAAGCCAGCAAGGAAGCTGAATTATACAAATGGTTGCAGTCGGAGGCTGCTGGTCGTGATCTTGGTGAAGAGGCCTTGGTTGAATGGCATAGTAGTTATTGGCGAAGTTGGTGTCGTGAACGTTGGATAGAGCATCTAAGGGGTGAAAAATTCTGGGTTGAATTAGATAATGATGACTACGGTCTTTTGCAAGAAGAGTTTCATGACAACCTAGAGCTTGCAGAAAAAATTATTGAGAGAATTAAACAAGGTGGAGAAAATCTTGATATTATTCAATGGGCAAGTGATGAAGATTACGATGTTGAAACAGTGATTGAGGTGTTGAAGATTCTTGATATAAATTCTCGCCGGATTGCTATGCCAGAAAAATTTATCGATTCAGTTGAGCTTGCTAAGAGGGATACAAAACTTACCAAAAAATCAAGCAAAAAAAGAATACTTGTAGTTGATGATGATATCGATACTGGACAGCTTATCAAAGAATTATTGGAAAAAGAAGGTCTTGATGTAATGGTTTGTTGCAGTGGAGAAGAGGCTATTCACGCTTTTGAGAATTTTAGATTTTGCGGGTTTTTAATAGACCTTATGTTACCCGGAAAACATGGTGCGGAAATTGCTTGGTTTTTACGGAGGCATGGTGTAACTGTTCCTGTTATTGCAATTAGTGCCATTCTTGATAAGTGGAATATAGATGATCTTTATGATTGTGGCTTTACGGGGGTTATGGCAAAGCCATTTGATTTTGAAGCACTGAAGATTTGGGGACGCGGAATTGTCTCAAAAAAAACAATTACCTTAAGAAAGTGATTTAACATAAGCCGAATTTGCGGTAAAAATTTACCTCCAAAAATTTCAATAGAAACCAACTAAAATGTTTATTTCCGATAATTCAGTAAAATATAAAACAACTGTTTTTGTCCTTACGGCAATAATTATTATTGCTGGAATGTCATCATATTTTAGCCTGCCTAGAGAATCTGCCCCTGAAATTGTTATTCCTAATGTATTTATCCAAACTAACTATCGAGGGGTTTCGCCTGAAGATATGGAGTCTTCTGTTACAAAAGAGATTGAGGATAAATTAAAAGGGCTTAAGGATGTAAAAAAAATATCATCTACCTCAAAAGAAGGTAGCTCACTTATAAATATAGAATTTGTAACAGGGGTAGATATTGATGATGCCTTACAGAAGGTTAAGGATAAAGTTGATTTAGCAAAGGCTGATTTGCCAACCGACCTTGATGATGATCCTTCTGTATTTGAGGTTAATTTCTCTGAAATGCCGATTTTGATTTTTGCTTTATCCGGTAATTGCGGCAAGAAAAAACTACGAGATATTGCCGAAGACATTGAAGATGATATTGAAGGCATCCCGGGGGTACTTGGAGTTGACCTTAGTGGTGGTGTAATTCGAGAAATTCATATTGAGGTGTCTCCAAGCAGAATGGCAGTTTATGGTGTCCCTTTTAGTGCGCTTAGAAATGTTATCAGTGGTGAGAATGCCAACATTTCCGGAGGTTCAATCAAGACTGGCGAAGGAAAATATCAGCTTAGAATTGAGGGAGAGTTCAAATCTGCTGCAGAAGCTGAAAATATCATTATTATGACAAATGGTAGCGGTGCACCGATTTATCTTCGAGATATCGCAAAGATTACCGATGGCTTTAAAGATGCAAATGATGCCAGCAGATTAGATGGTGCATATTCTATTAATATCTTGGTAAGAAAAAGGGCTGGTGAGAATATTATCAAGATTGTTGATAAGGCAAAGGCATTACTGGCAAGCAATCAACCAAACTGGCCTAAGGGGACAAAGATTACATATCTAATGGATGGAGGTAAAGAAATTCATGCGATGGTGGCTGATTTAGAAAATAATATCATCTCCGGGTTAATCTTGGTTATTGTTGTCGTTTGTCTTGCCATGGGTTTTCGAAATGCAATTATCGTGTCTTTGTCAATTCCGTTATCAATGCTTCTTGGATTTATCATTATCAAGGCACTTGGTATTACTTTAAATATGGTGGTTCTTTTTTCCCTGACCCTTGCTTTAGGAATGTTGGTTGATAATGCCATCGTTATAACGGAAAATATTTATCGGTTTATGCAAGAGGGTGTGCCTCGTGCAGAGGCAGCAATGAAGGCAACAAGTGAGGTGGCATATCCAATCATCGGCTCTGCTCTAACCACGATTGCAGCCTTTGCTCCGCTTGTTTTTTGGGGCGGAGTTATGGGAGGATTTATGAGTTTTCTTCCTAAAACTGTGATTATTGTTTTGGGTAGCTGTTTATTTGTTGCCTTAGTCATCAATCCGGCTTTGGCATCTATTTTTATGGCTGTCAAAAAAGTAGCTAAATCTCCTAAGACTGCTGAGGAAGTAATGAGTGGCGGAGAGCGGAGTATTGATGTTAAAAAGGGAAGTAAAGTTATTTCAATTTATCATAGGATATTGTCATCTGCCCTTGGGGTAGATATTCCTAAATCTGATAAAATAGATGCTAATGGTTTTGTCGAGCGTTATTCTCGCCATTTTTTTGCCTTAGCGCCAAAATTTGCAGTCTTGGTGTTTTCAGGTTTATTTTTTGTATTGATGTATTATTTTTGGTTCTTTGTGATTGGGGTGAAAACTCCGGTTGAGTTTTTTCCTAATATTGACCCTAAGAGGGTGAGTGTAAGTATTGATTTTCCAGAGGGAGTTGATCTTGCCTATTGTAATAAGATTTCCAGTGAAATTGAGAAATGCGTTTATGATGAAAAATATTTTGATGGTAAGAATTTAAATAAAAACAATTATTCCCCAAAGAAAATATTTAAAGACAAGTTTGGGGTGAAATATCAAAGTCCTAGTGATATTCCAAATATTGATTCATGCTATACAAGCGTTATTTCCATTGGTGGTAAGAGTGAGGTTAGTTTTGGTTTTCTTGAGATTCAACGCCGAACAGAAAGAAGTCCTGAGACGATAAAGAAGATTGAAGAACGATTAACAAATATAGCTGGGGCAAAAATTACTTTGGAATCTCCTAAGGAAGGGCCGCCTACAGGTGCTCCGATAAATATTGAAATTGTTGGTGATGACATGGATGTTTTGGGTCGAAAAGCTAAAGAGATTGAAAAGTTAATTCGAAAAGTACCATATATAAAAAATATCAAAAACAATTCAAAGCAAGGCTCTCCGACCCTTAGTATCAAGGTTGATAGAAAACGAGCTGCACTTGTCGGGCTTAATAGCAGTGCAATCGGTTATGTTATTAAATCGGCAATTAACGGCACAATCATAAGCACCTATCGTGAGGGTGATGATGAGTTTGATATTGTTATGAGGGCTGAGGCATTAGATAGAAGGAAGATTGAAACCTTGGACAGGCTTTTTCTTCCTACGAGAAATCATGGATTAATCCCATTGACTACGCTTGTTGATATTTCTTATTCTGGTGGGTTCGGTTCTATTGAAAGGATTGACCATGAGAGGGTGGTTACTGTTAAGGCAGAGGTTGACACAAAAAATACAACTGGAGAAACCGCTAAATCTGATGCGGAAAAGATACTCCAAACAGCCGTCAATGAACATCAATTAATCCTCCCTCCGGGGTATAGCTATCGTTTTACCGGTGAAGAAGAAAACAAAAAAGAATCGGAAGAATTTCTCGCTTGGGCCGGCTCAATTGCCGTTGCCCTTATTTTTATGGTTTTGGTATCACAGTTTAATTCTGTCCTTTATCCATTTATCATTTTATCATCAGTTATACTTTCGCTCGCTGGGGTTTTTCTGGGATTAGGAGTTTGCGGACTTCCCTTCGGAATTATAATGACAGGAGTTGGCGTGATTTCTTTAGCAGGGGTTGTGGTTAATAATGCCATCGTCTTGATTGATTATATTATTAAATTACGCAATAGTGGTATGGAACGAGATCAAGCAATTCTTCAAGCAGGCGTTACTAGGCTTCGCCCTGTATTGCTGACAGCGATAACTACAATGCTTGGACTTATCCCTATGGCTACCGGTTATTCATTTGATTTTCATTTGGATAGTTTTGGTTTTCAAGCCGGTAGTGAATCAAGTCAATGGTGGGTTAGTATGGCAGTCGCCGTAATATTTGGTTTAGGGGTTGCGACAATGCTGACATTGATTGTGGTGCCAGTTCTTTTTTCATTGTTTGATGATTTGCATAATTTAGGATTAAGACTTTTTGACAAATTATGTAAAAAAATCCAAAATCTACAAATCAAGTACTGGCTATATTTTTATAATAAAAGCAAAATTACCCCAAATGCATCCGACCCATACTTTGAAGAATATAATCGCCATCAATAAATAAACACCAAACTGTTTGCAAGATTTAACGAATAATCAACAATACAGATGCTTTAAATACCGCTCGAAGAACATCCTTCATTTTTAATTCTTAATTTTTAACTTTTCATTAAATCAAGCCACTTCTTCTAGTTTGCCGGTAAGCACATCCCAATCAATAGCATTTATGTCTTCATCAGTAATTGGTTCAAGGTCTTTAAATTTTTCAAATTCTTCAACAGATGAAAATTCTAAATATTCGAGATAGGTGAATGTTGACTTGTCGTTATTATTTTTCATAATCGTGAACCTCCATAATAAGATGAATCTCTTACTATATATTCGGCTGTTTAGCTTCATTCTTTATCGGAAAATAATTGACTTAATTATTGTGATGAAGTTTTATATATCTGATTGTTTCACATTTTTTTATACTGGTAAATTATGAATGGTATAGTTGCTAAAATTCCTGATTCGTATATGAAGTTTTTGACCAATGTTCCTGACGCGATAGTGGTCTTTCTTATTTTTTGCGTTATTGCCATTATCATTGACTTAATCATTAAAAAGATTGAAAGTCGATTTGATGCCGATACCGGTGAAATATTTAGGATCATCTCAAATTCGCAAAAGGGACTTTTCTTGTTTGTCGGATTCATTGTTTCTATCACCACCTTGGGTTTTAATCTATCAGCATTGATAACTGGATTGGGACTAACAGGGTTCGCACTTGGTTTTGCCTTGAAAGATGCCTTGTCTAATTTCTTAGCAGGGGTAATGATTGGTTTATATAAACCGTGCCGGATTGGTGATAATGTTGAGATTGTTGGCTCGACAGGTCTCGTCATAGATATAAATTTACGCTATATTACCTTAGAGGGTGAAAAGGGTAAATTCTTGATTCCCAATTCGTTGGTAATTAAAAATAAAATGTTAATATTAAATAAAATAGATTCAGCAAAAATCAATTAGGAGAAATCAATGATAACCCTTAAAGATGCATATGACAGATTCAGAAAAACTCCAGCAACGGACAAAGTGGGAAACACAAATGTAATTAAACGTTTTGGTGGTATTTTAAATGAAGATGATGGACCTATTTACGGGATTAGTCATGAAATCTTTCATATCAAAAAAATATGGTTGCCGGACTGTGCTCGTTCAGGGCTTAATGTTCTTGTTACCGGAGAACCGGGGGTTGGAAAGGGTTTAATTGCCAAAGAAATCCATGCCTTTGCACAAGTACATGAAAAGAGAGAAATCCCCTTTGTTAAGGTTAATTGCTCTGCCTTTGCGGATGGAGATGTGGACGGAATCCTGTTTGGTGATAATGAAAAATCTTTTTATAATAAAGTAAAGGGTGGGTTTTTGTTTCTAGATGAGATTAGTCTTTTAGATAGTCACCTTCTTGGAAAATTATCAAGAAGACTTGAGTGCGCAGATATTTGTGAAAGGGATAATTCTTTGCGAACTAGAATTGTTGCCACAACAAATTCACCAGAGAAAATCAGGAAAGATTTATTTTGGCGTTTTCACGAACGAATAGATATTCCTCCTCTTGCGAAGAGAAGGCTTGATATTTTTTTTATAATTAATGGTTTATTAAATAATCATCCATTACTTAAAAGGGGAAAAGCATCTGAATGGTTATTTACTCCAGCCACAATTTTAAACATTCTTTTTTCAAAATGGGATGGAAATGTTGGCGGTCTAAAAAATGCAATTGATATTGCGGCTGCTCGTTATAGTGATGCCCCAAAAGGAATGCCGAAGTTTTTCACCTGCCGAAATATTGGAACTGGGGTTGATGTCTTAAATTTGCAAAGCTCAAGATACGACTTATGGAGAAATCTGTCGATTGTTGTTAGGAGTGACTCTAGAGGAAAGCAATTGATTCCGGTTGAACCACTAATCCGCTCTGAGGTAAAAAACTTTTCGGCATTGAAAAATTTTGGTGAAGATAAAGATGTGCCATGCTTAAATTGTGCAGAAGCACTAGAATTTGCTACTATCTGCTACGAACATATTATCAATGACCTTAGACCATCTGAAGATGCAGAATCTAGGCTTTATATGTTGGAAACTGCAGCCCTTCCTTTGCCTAAAATAATGCGATGGAAGTATGACGAAAATGGCAACATTCGCCAAGAAGGAACGAATAGAGGAATTGATTTCTCTGGTATGACTGCTGAAATGGCATATGGTGCATATTTAAGTGCATTAAGAGATAGATGTCCAACAATAACAATGGCGTGTAAAATATCAGGTATTTCAAAAACAACCATAGAAAAAGATCTAAAGCAACATAACATTCGTCAATATAAAGAAGAATAAATAATCGTAGAGTCAGGGCATGCCCTGACTCTACGATGTAAGAATTTAGATTGATGATTATTCTGATTTTTTATTTACTGAGGTATCTTTTTTTGCTGGGGATGTCTCTTTGTTTGATGGGGTATCGTTGTTTGGCTTTGAACCCTTGTTTTTGTAGTCGGTTTCGTAAAAGCCACTACCTTTAAATATTATTCCTGAACCGCTGCCAATTAGCCGTTGAAGTTTTAATTTTTTGCATTCAGGACATTTTTTTAGGGTTTTCGCAGTCATCGACTGGAACTCTTCAAATTTATGACCGCATGCGTTACATTCGTATTCATAGGTAGGCATTTTGTCTTATTCCTTATTTATTAACTTGTAGGTTTTCCTGAAGATATCCCAACCTTTGATGGTCTCAATACATAATCACCTATTTTATAACCAGGAGTGAATTCTTCCACTATTTTATTTTGGGCAATCTCTTCGTGTGGTATCTGCATCATTGCTTCATGGATATTGGGGTCGAAGTCGGTTCCCTTGCCCGCCTCTATTTTTTCAAAATCTACGGTTTTCAATGCCTTCCATAAATCATCTCTGACAATTTTAAGTCCTGAGAATAATGTATCAAAATCAGCAGTTTCCTCTGCATCAATGATGGCACGATTAAGGTCGTCAACCGGGCTTAATAACTCTTTTAAGAGTGATCCAATAATCATAACTTTTTGATTTTCTTTTTCTCGCTGTGCTCGTTTACGGAAGTTTTCTAAATCAGCTCTGGTTCGCTGTGAAAGCTCAAGATATTCATCTCGTTCTTTTATTGCGGTCTCTAATAAAGAAGACTCGGTTTGAACTTCATCCTTTAGTTTGGCCTTTGATTTATCACCGGCTTTATCTTCGCTATCACCCTTGCCGCAAGATGGCTCAACGTCTGCCTCTGACTGCTCAGTATTTTCTTCAACATTGGCTTCAGTTTTTGACGCATCAGTCACTGGTGCCGTTTTGTTTTTTTTGTGTTTGTTTTTATTCTTTTTACTCATAGCTAACCTCGCATAATTTATTCGTCAGTAAAGTATTCTTTAACTTTATCTAAAAAACCTTTTCTTCGTGCCGATACATTTGAGTTCTCAAGAGTTGCCAACTCTCTAAAAAGCTCTTCCATCTTGGGATTGAGTTTTTTAGGGGTTTCGAGAGATACTTTTACAATTTGGTCGCCAATTCCTCGACCATGGACATTTTTTATTCCTTGTCCACGGAGGCGGAATACCTGTTCGCTTTGGGTACCTGCCGGAATCTTTAATTTCGCCTTACCATTTAAAGTTGGTACTTCAAGATTTGCACCAAGGGCAGCTTGAGAAAAGGTAATTGGTATTTCGCAGTAAACATCGTCATTATGGCGTTTGAAAAACTCATGCTCGGAAACCATTATGTAGCAATACAAATCACCTCGTGGTCCTCCACTTTCTCCTGGTTCGCCTTCTCCAGAGACTCTCATCCTTGTTCCGTCTTCAATGCCGGCTGGGATATCTACCTTTATTCTTACCGTTTTGTTTTCACGACCTTGACCACGACATTTTTTGCATGGTTTTTCAATTACTTCACCGGCACCATTACATGATGGACAGGTGGTGGCTATTGAAAAGAATCCCTGGCTCCTATAC
>CAMZKK010000154.1 GCA_947311175.1 uncultured Planctomycetota bacterium
CTTCATGTCGCTTGATGTCTCCCCTTCTTTGATGCCGATGAATCTAGTAAATTCTTCAAGGATTTTACCCGATCCTTTTACAAAACATGCGGTGCCGGTGCAGATATTTATTACATACTTACCTTTTGGTTTGTTGGTGAAATATGAATAAAAGCTGATAACACCATAGATTTCCGAGGCATGCAATCCCAGCTTATCAGCAACATAAAGCTGAACTTCATCCGGGAGATATCCAAACAAATCTTGTGCTTTGTGTAGTGTTTGTATCAAAAATCCACGGTTGCGATCAACATCCTTGGTCAACTCAAGACCTGCGATGTAATCTGATAATTCTTTGGTTTTTTCCGGATATTTGTCAATTACCGTCATACTACAACAACCTTCATTACAACTCATACTAACCTCCATATAAAAATAGAAACCTTTGTTTATTTATTCTTATTTATTCTACATGCAAAATAAGCAACTTTTTCCGCAGAAACAGCCATGTCAATATAATCAACAAAAATATTATCAGGGATGTCTAAGTGAATGGGAGCAAAGTTCATAAAGCCCTTTATCCCTGCTTTTATTAATTTGTTGGCAACTTCTTGCACCTCGTTTTTCGGTAAGCACAAGATTGCAACCCTAGAAGATGTCTCTTCTATAAGGGTGGGTATTTCGTCAATCGAATAACATAAGTAGCCTGAAAACTTTTTACCTATTTTTGATTTGTCACAATCAACAATTCCTTTTATGGCAGGCCCGGCTCCTTGATTTTTAAAGTATGCTAATAGTGCCTTGCCGAGATTACCTACTCCAACCAAAATTGCACTACAGCACTTAGATTTACCAAGTGTGTCGTCAATGCTTAGTATTAATTCATTGATAGAGTATCCTAATTTTGGATTACCGGAATAACCGGTAGCCATTAAGTCTCTTCTTACTTGAGCTGCATTTCCTCCGGATAGCTCTGCAAGCCTTGATGAATATACAAATTCACTTCCGTCTTGCTTAAGTTCTGTGAGTATCCTTCGGTATAAAGAAAGTCTTTCAATATTTTTTGGTGATAACATCTCATAATCTCTATTTTTTTGTTGACTGTTTTTGTTTTCACAGTATTGTGAAATAAATAACAGCTACGACTTTATCGTTTTTTTATAAGTAGTCAAGGAAAATAAATTTTATTTTTTTGTTAACATTTTGTGAGTTTAATCGCTTGCAATCTGTTACCTAAAACAATTTAACATAACATTAAGTTTTATCTTATTGAATTTGCAATATTAATTAGGGGTATGAAATGATCGACTCAAAACAAAAATTAACCGATGGGTTTAAAGATTTTATAGATGACGCATTATTAGAAAATTTAATAGCAACAACAACTGAGGATGTCGTTGCTATTAGAGAAGTGATTGCCAAGAGTATGGAATTAAAGCCTTTGACAATTGAAGAGACTGCAACTCTATGTGCGGCACAATCTCCCGTAATAATAGAGGAGATTTTTGCTGCTGCGAGAGAATTAAAGAAAAAAGTTTATGGTAATCGGATAGTTATTTTTGCTCCACTTTATATTGGTAACCATTGTATTAATGAATGTAAGTATTGTGCCTTTCGAAAATCACTACGAACTACTGTTCGTAAAACATTGAATGAGTCAGAGCTTAAATTGCAAATTGAAGCATTAGAGGATGCAGGACATAAAAGATTGATTATGGTTTATGGAGAGCATCCAGATTATACACCAGAGTTTATTGCAAAAACAGTTCGTGATGCTTATAGTGTCAAAAAAGGCAATGGAGAAATTCGGCGAGTAAACATAAATGCTGCTCCTCTTAATGAAGAAGGATTTAAGATTGTTAAAGAAGCTGGTATCGGCACCTATCAAATCTTTCAAGAAACTTATCACCATAAAACATATCGAGAGATGCATCCGGCTAACACCCATAAAGGCAATTATGAATATCGACTTGACGGACTTACTCGGGCGTATGAGGGAGGATGTGACGATGTTGGCATCGGTGCGTTGTTTGGATTGTATGATTGGCGATTTGAAGTGCTGGGACTGATTTCGCATTCTTGGCATCTTTTGAACCGTTTCGGTTGCGGTCCACATACAATTAGTTTTCCGCGTATTCGTCCTGCGCATGGAGTTACCTTAAATGAAAAATATTTGGTTAGTGATGCAGATTTCAAAAAACTTGTTGCTATTTTAAGGCTTGCCGTTCCTTATACAGGGATGATTCTTACTGCGAGAGAATCTGCTGAAATGAGAGGTGAAGTCATGCAGTTTGGGGTATCACAAATTGATGCAGGTACCAAAATAGAACTTGGTGGTTATACCAAAGATGGAGAACAAGAGCTTAATAAAGAACAATTTCAGATTGGTGATGTTCGCTCAATGGATGAAATTGTTAAGAATCTTCTTCAAAATGATTTTATCCCTAGTTTTTGTACTTCATGCTACCGACAAGGAAGAACGGGAGAGCAGTTTATGGAATTTGCAGTGCCGGGATTTATAGAAAATTTTTGTACTCCAAATGCCGCTCTTACTCTTGCAGAATATCTTGAGGACTATGCAAGCGATGACACTAAGATTGAAGGTTGGAAGATGATTGAAAAAGAGGTAGCTGGCTTGGATTCAGAAAAAACCAAAGAGTTGATACAAAAACGCCTGATAGAAATTAAAGAGCAAGGGACAAGGGATATTTATTTATGAAAAATATTGAGTTGCAATCCATCCTTAATCGCTGTGTAGAGAAGACTGCATCTTTTCAGGATTTTTTAACCTTGATTGGATTGACAAACAAAGATGATTTGTCTGCATTGTATCAAGCTGCATATCAAGTAAAGGTAAATGAGGTTGGTAATTTTGTGAGGTTAAGAGGTATTATTGAGTTTAGTAATATCTGCAACAAGGATTGTTTATACTGCGGGATTCGTAAGAGCAACGCAAGTTTTGAGCGATTTAAAATGAGCAAAGATGAGGTTCTTCAATCTGCTGAGTGGGCTTATGAAATGAATTATGGCTCGGTTTTGCTGCAGGCTGGAGAGAGGGTTGATGATGAATTTATTGATTTTGTTGAAGATTGCGTCAAAGAAATAAAGCTTCTCTCTGACAATAAGTTAGGGATAACCTTATCTCTTGGGGAACAAAGTAGAGATACATATGCAAGATGGTTTGCGGCTGGTGCGCACCGATATCTTTTGCGAATTGAGACTAGCAATGAAGAACTATACAAATCTTTACACCCTAACGATCATAGTTTTGACAACAGGAAGAAATGTCTTGGTTGGTTAAGGGATGCCGGCTATCAGGTGGGCACCGGAGTGATGATTGGGTTTCCGAGACAAAGCGATGAAGATTTGATTAATGACATTATGTTTTTTAAAGAACAAGATGTCGATATGATTGGAATGGGGCCTTATATTGAGCATCCGGATACTCCAATGTCTAACTCTTTTCTAGAATATGATGCAAAGAAGCAACACACTTTGGCTTTGAAGATGATTGCTTGCACTCGTCTTGCAATGCCAAATATCAATATTGCCGCAAGCACCGCTTTGCAAGCATTAGACCAAACCGGCAGGGAAAAGGGTTTACTTGCCGGTGCGAATGTAATAATGCCAAATTTGACCGATACCAAGTATCGGGATAAGTATAAACTTTATGATGGCAAACCATGTTTGGATGAAAATGCCAGTCAATGTCGGCTATGCCTCGAAGGTAGGGTTGCAAAAATCGGAGAAAAAATTATTTATAATGAATGGGGTGATTCGCCACATTTCAAACAACGACAAAAACATAAAAGAGATTAGAGGAGAATTTGATGCTCAAAACTACAAAAGGAATGAGAATCCACATTGGAATTTTTGGAAGAAGAAATGTTGGAAAGTCTTCACTACTTAATGCCTTGGTTAGACAAGATGTATCTATTGTTTCAGAAATAAAAGGGACTACTACTGACCCGGTAGAAAAAACGATGGAGCTTCAACCGATAGGTCCGGTCTTGTTTATTGATACTGCAGGGATTGATGATGAGGGCGTGCTTGGCAGAAAAAGAATTCAAAAAACCGAAAAAATTATTGAGCGAACAGATATTGCTATTGTTATCACGGATGGGATTTGGGGTGAATTTGAAGAGGCGATTTATCTGAAATTTAAAGCCATTAATATTCCGGTAATTGTAGTTGTTAGTAAAACAGACCTTACGCCAATGACAGAATTATTGACGAATGATTTAAAGACAAAAGGAATATCGTTTGTTCAGACCGCCTTGCCTGCGGGGAGTGGTATTGCTCAGGTAAGGGAGCAGATTATCGCAAATGCTCCCGATGAATTTATTGCACCTAAGGGAATAGTTTCAGACATTGTGCCGTCTGGTGAATTGGTCGTTTTGGTTGTTCCGATTGACAGTGAAGCTCCTGCCGGCAGAATTATTTTGCCACAAGTTCAGACCATTCGTGATGTCTTGGATAACGATTTGTTTTGTATGGTGGTAACAGAGGTAAAACTAAAATCAGCGCTTGAAAGATTGAATGTCCCTCCTAAGTTGGTAGTTACCGACTCACAGGCATTTTCTGAAGTTGGGGAGATTACGCCAATGGATGTTCCGCTAACTTCATTTTCAATTCTTTTTGCGAGGTTAAAGGGTGATTTGATTGAGTTTACTCGCGGATTAAAAGCGATTGATAGATTGCAATCGGGTGACAAAATTTTAGTCACGGAATCTTGCACTCATCATCCAACATGCGATGATATTGGTAGGGTTAAGATTCCGAAATGGCTTAGAAAATATACCGGGGTTGATTTGCAATTTGAAACTGTGCAGGGTCGTGATTTTCCGGAAGATATTTCAGGATATAGTTTGGTAATTCAGTGTGGAGGGTGCATGACAAATCGACGAGAGATTTTATCACGAATAATGAGGTGCAAATCTGCAAACATTCCAATTACTAATTATGGGTTAACTATTTCGTATTCATTAGGGATTTGTGAGCGAGCCTTGGAGCCGTTTCCTGAAGCACTGAAAATTTTACAAAAAGAAACTTTTTGATTCTCAATCGTTGATTAAATTTCGCACCGCTTGCGGAATTTAGGTTAAGGTAAGTATTTTTTAATAGTGTTAATTACCTCTTCAATGTCAAATGGTTTGCCGATATACTCATTAGCCCCACTCATTTTGCCCTTAATCTGTTCGTGGGGATTGTTCTTTGCCGAAAGGATAATGATAGGAATGTCAGCATAATTTTTATTGTTTTTGATCATAAAACATACATCGTAGCCATCTATTCGTGGCATCATAATATCTAGCAGAATTAGATCTGGTCGATTTTCCTTTAGCTTTTCAATTCCATCTTGCCCATCGTATGCTTCTGTGCAGTTCCAACCTTCAAGTTTTATCTTGGTAGCAAGTAGTCCTCTAACATCAGAATTGTCTTCAATTACCAAAATATTATATTTTTTTTCTTCCATCAAATCGTTCCTTTCCCCTTTGTTATGTATTCAATACTGATATAGTTTTCGACAAAATGTTTGCTTTGCCTTTAGTTTAAATAAATATTTCAATACAAGGCAGCTTATTGTCTATATCTTCGTTTTTAATTCAAACTTATACTGTGGAATTTAGGTTGAATGTTTACATTTGATAAATATAGTTTAAACTATATTTCGCTGTTAACTGCGGAATGTAGGATGGCTTAGGATATACAAGGTTCGTTTGTGTGTTCTTTATTTGATTTCAGAAAGGTTTGCAAATGCTTCAAGAGGTAAGACAAATAGAGGTTGGTGGTGTTAAAATAGGTGGCAATAATCCGATTGTTTTGATGGCTGGACCGTGTGTTATCGAATCTGAAGAGCATTGCTTGTTTATGGCTGAAAAATTAAAAATATTGACAGAGCGTCTTGGTATTAACTTTATATTTAAAGCAAGCTATGATAAAGCAAATCGTTCGAGTGTAGATTCATTTCGGGGACCTGGACTTGATGATGGCCTTGAAATACTGAAAAAGATAAAAGATAAAATTGGGGTGCCGGTAATTTCAGATGTGCATTGTTTGATAGATATTATGTCTGCAAAAGATGTTCTTGACTGTATGCAAATTCCTGCTTTTCTTAGCCGCCAGACAGATATGCTGATTCATGCTGGTGAAAGCGGAAAGCCGATAGCTGTTAAAAAGGGGCAATTTTTATCTCCTTGGGATGTGAAACCGTTAATTGCAAAGGTTGAGTCAACCGGCAATGAGAATGTAATGATAACAGAGCGTGGCTCCACCTTTGGCTATAATAATCTTGTAACTGATATGCGGGCATTACCAATTATTAGAGAGATGAATGTGCCGGTGATTTTTGATGGCACGCATAGTGTGCAAATTCCGGGAGGTAATGGCACCTCAAGTGGTGGTGACAGTTCAAAAGTCCCATATCTCGTCCGTGCTGCCTGTGCTGCTGGAGTAGATGGACTGTTTTTAGAAGTTCACGATAATCCACAAAAAGCATTATGTGATGGACCAAACATGGTGTCATTAAACGAACTTGAAGATTTACTTAAAACTGTAATGAAAATAGATTTTTTAGTTAGGGAATAAATCTAATCCATCAGTTGGAATTTAGGCTTATCCAATTCTCTTCATCTTCATTGCCCAGTCCTTTTTCGCAATAGCTTCCTCTAATTTCAATTTGTATTTATTGTTGTTTGGGTGTTTTTGGGAAAGTTTGCGGAATTGCGCAATCGCATCATCTAATTTTTGATATGCCTTATCA
>CAMZKK010000155.1 GCA_947311175.1 uncultured Planctomycetota bacterium
ATATCTACATTGCTGTCGCAACTTCCACCATGGCTAGATCCTGAAGCACTTGCCGAAGAGGTAGTAAATGAAGCAGTCAAACTTGGTCCTCTTGAAGAACTACTTGCAAATGAAGATGTCACCGAAATAATGGTTGTGGGGTGGGATAAAATTTACATCGAAAAGAAAGGAAAGATTATCCTTTCACCAAAACAGTTTACCGATAACTCACAAGTAATTGCGGTAATGCGAAGAATCTTATCTCCCATTGGCAGACGCATTGATGAGACTTCACCGATGGCTGACGGTCGCCTTAAAGACGGTAGCAGGGTAAATGCAATAATCCCTCCGCTTGCCCTATCCGGGCCAACCTTAACGATTAGAAAATTTAGTAGTACCCCATTTGTTTCTTCTGACCTTGTTCGTTTTAACTCCATTACCGAGAATATGATTAAATTCCTGCAACTTGCAGTAAAGAACCGGAAAAACATCTTAATCTCCGGCGGTACCGGCAGCGGCAAAACAACACTCTTAAATGTAATTTCCGGCTTCATTCCACAGACAGAAAGAATTGTTACCATTGAAGATGCTGCCGAATTGCAACTACCACAAGACCATGTAATCAGACTGGAGAGCAGACCGGCAAACATCGAAGGGAAAAATGCAATTGTCATTCGAGACTTAGTAAAAAACTCTCTAAGAATGCGGCCTGATCGAATAGTTGTTGGTGAATGTCGTGGTGGCGAAGCACTTGATATGCTACAGGCAATGAATACCGGTCATGACGGCTCACTGACTACTCTTCACGCAAATTCACCTAGAGACGCAATTAGCCGATTAGAGACCTTGGTTTTAATGGCTGGGATGGATTTGCCAAGCAAGGCAATAAAAGAACAAATTGCTAGTGCGGTGGATATCATTGTCCAAATCGCTAGGATGAGTGATGGAGGAAGAAGAATTACAAATATTACCGCAATCACCGGAATGGAGGGTGAAGTTATTTCCCTGCAAGACATTCATGCTTTTACCCAAACAGGTTTCGATGACGAAGGAAAGATTATTGGTAGTTTTAAGGCGACAGGAATGATTCCTGATTTTGTCCATGAATTGAAAGAGCGTGGCATTGAAATGGACTTATCACTTTACAAATAAATATTTAATTTAGCTATAAGCTTTACGGTTAAGACATAATGCCGAATAAGGAGTAGATAAAATTTTTCTAGCAAACATCCCTCATGAAAAAGTAGCTGTTATCTTTGCAAGCCTTGCCGTTGCAATATTTGTCTATGTTGGCATAGAGCTGTTCCGAAAAGGTTGGTCAAGCTACGAAGAAAGTTATGTTGAAGGAGCAGAAAAAACTCTTGATGCAATGTATCTAACAATGCCTGCCCAACAGTTGATATATCTGGCACTACTTTCAGCCATCATTATCTTTGGTTTGTTTTTTGTTCTGACCGGACAAATTATACTTGCAATATTTTTTGGGTTATTTGGCCTTGGCATTCCAACCTTAATATTAAAACATATGAAAAAAAAGCGTGATGAAAAATTTAATGTTCAACTAGTTGATGCATTGATGAATGTATCAAACTCTCTCAAGGCAGGAATGACCCTACCACAATCATTTGAAGTCCTTGCTCGTGAAATGCCAAATCCACTTGCTCAAGAATTTTCTCTGCTCAACCAAGAACTTCGGCTTGGCAGAAAAATCAATAAAGCTCTTGAACATATGCTTGAAAGAATGCCTTCTGCCGACCTTGAGCTGGTAGTTACCGCAATAACCATTGTTCAAGATGTCGGGGGTAATCTCACCAAAGTATTTGATAACATCGCTCATACCATCAGGGAGAGATTTAGAATTGAAGGCAAGATTCGCTCCCTAACCGCTCAAGGGAAGATGCAAGCAGTAGTAATTTGTTCTCTACCATTTATTGTTGCACTTGGAATGAATTTTACCACCCCAGGAATGATTGACCCATTATTTACCACCGTTGGCGGTGCAATACTTTTACTTATTTCCGCAGTCCTAATGGGAGTCGGAATATTTTTCATAAAAAAAATCATCACTATTGATGTATAGCATTATTTAGAATTAATCAAAAACGGAGACATGATGTTTATTCTCATTTTCAAATTTGCCACCGCCTTATCTGCTACATTTGCGAGTTGGGCAATTGTCGATTTTATCAAAAAGGCAAAGATGGCAAACCAAAGGGCACGGGAAGAGATTATCATTACCGAAACAGAAAGCAGTTTTTTTCGTGCCTTGATGCCAATCGCAAGAGGAATTGGAAGGTATCTTCGAGGAACCTTTGCCTCTCCTGATAGTAGCACAGGAGCATACAACAAATTCTCATTGAAGATTAAAGCAAAACTGATGAGTGCGGGAAATCCTGAAGGAATTGACGAAGATGAATATGTTGGCTTTGCAGTAATAAATATTTTTATTTGCAGCATTTTCGGAGTTATTGCCTTCATCCTGCTTGAATTGTTTGATGTATATATTATGTTTGCTATTGGCTGTGCATTAGGAGCATTAAAGATGCCCTTGTGGATAAAAGCAAAAGCAGAAAAACGTCATACTCTAATCCGCAAGGAATTACCATTTGCTCTTGATCTTTTGACACTGGCAATGGAAGCCGGACTTGATTTCACAACCGCACTTGATAAAATTGTAAAAAATCTTAAAAATAGCCCACTCGGACAGGAATTTGGAATTATGTTACGAGAAATAACCCTTGGCAAATCAAGAAGTAATGCAATGCGTGACCTAGCAAGACGGGTTGACATTACCGAGGTCCAATCGGTAATGACTAGCCTTGTACAAGCAGAAGAAATGGGGGCAAGCATTGCTCCTATTTTGCGAATTCAATCGGAGCAGCAACGTGAACGTCGGTCTCAGCGAGCAGAGGAAATTGCAGGGGCAGCGCCAGTCAAGATGCTTTTCCCTTTGGTTTTAATTATGGGAGTTACCGTCATTGTTATCTTTGGTCCAATGATATTAGGATTTTTAGGCTAATCAATAATTCAATCACCTAAAACGGAGTTATTTTGAAATTAAACCTAATGCTATTTAACCAAACAACCAACCGTCAACTTATAAACAATCTATCGCAAACAGAAACTAAATATGAGGCAACGGTTGGACTTTTAAATAAAAATAAACTTGCCGACAACGAAGGATTGTTTATCCCCAATTGCAGGGTAATTCACACCTTCTTTATGAAATTTAGTTTCACAGCCATTTATACAAATAGAGATTTGCTGGTTGTTAAAATAGTAAAAAAGATTAAACCATACCGATTTAGTGGATGCCTATCAAGCGGTATAGGCGTAATTGAATTACCCCTATCAGTTCTTACCGCAAAGGCAATAGAGGTGGGACATCAACTTAAAATTTCCGATTCATAGTATATTCAAGACAGACAGGACAATGAATATTTGACAATTTAACGAAATCGTGCATTATTTAAGGGTTATGAAGACAATGATAATAAATCTAAAAGTTATACAAGGTGCTAGCGTTGGAACGATTTTCCGATTAACCGGCAATGAAGCAGTTATTGGTCGCAGTAATGATGTCGATATTTGCCTTCCTAACGAATCGAGTCTAAGTAGAAATCACGCCCGCATCAAGATACATAACAATATAGTGTCGATTATTGACCTCAACAGCCAAAACGGAGTATTTATTGCCGACAAACGAACAAAAGAAGGAACACTCAAAGATGGAGATATTCTTAAACTAGGCAGTGTATGCTTTGAGGTAATACTTGAAAAGGCAAAAAACTATGCCGTTGCCGATAATGTAACCCAGAAGCTTAAACATAATCAAAGAACAAAATCATCAAGATTGCCGGCAGGTAGCGACAAAAAATCATATCCGGTCAACATGAATCATTTGCCAGAAAACACCAAAAAAAGTCCTGCTCTTTTACTACTATTCATAGTTATAATCATCCTTAGCCTATATGCGGTAGAATGGGCAAGTAATCCAACGACTCGTGACCGAGCAGAAAAATTTGTCATCAAAAGACACGAGGAATTAGTTATTATTCTTCCTCGTGCAGCAGCTGGATTTAGCGACAATGACATAAAATTAATTAGCAATTCCGAGGAAAAAGTAATCCAGTGGC
>CAMZKK010000156.1 GCA_947311175.1 uncultured Planctomycetota bacterium
AAAAGCGGGTGGTTATGACCCTCGCCCGGAAATGCAAAAGGCATCCGAAGAAGGAATCAAAATCCTTGTCCAGGATTCTCCTGATTATCCTGCATCATTACGCTCAACCTTCGACCCGCCAATCATTCTTTATGTAAAAGGAAAAATCATTCCCAGTGACACCATAGCTATTGCCATCGTCGGGACAAGACAAGCAAGCCAATATGCAAAAATGCAAACAGAAAAAATAGCATCTATGCTTGCTCGCACCGGATTTACTATTGTCTCAGGGCTAGCACGCGGAATTGATACTTATGCTCACAAAGCAACATTAAAAGTAAAGGGAAGAACACTAGCGGTATTATGAAGTGGAATTAACAGGATTTACCCGGAAGAAAATATCGACATTGCTGCCGAAATTTCCACATGTGGAGCAGTCATTAGTGAATTCCCAATCGACAGCCCACCAAGTAAAGAGAATTTTCCAAGACGGAACCGAATTGTTGCCGGACTAAGCTTAGGAACAATTGTGATTGAAGCACCTTACCGAAGCGGTGCATTAATCACGGCAAGATACGCCAACGAATTAGGAAGAGAAGTTTTTGCCGTCCCCGGCAGAGCAGACAACCGCTCAGCTCAAGGTTCAAACAAACTTATCGGAGATTGCTGTGCTAAATTAGTCCAAAATCTTGAAGATATTTTAGTTGAGCTCGGTCCTATCAGCGACGAACTCAAAGCAAAAGCAGAAATGTCTGATAGCAGTGACAAGCAACAACAACCTCAAGCATCTGACATTGATACAAAAATTTTATCAATACTCACCGAAGAACCATTACACATAGACGAAATCTGTGCAAAAACCGGAATTGCCGTAAATAAAGTTTCCTCAACCCTGATGATGTTGGAGCTAAAACGACAGGTAAAATCTCAACCTGGAAAATTTTACACAGAACTATAATGTACCCACAAAAACAACACCTACTACAAAATTAAAATATAGGCATAAATCTAAATTCTACAATTATCAGCAAACTTGAGGAAAATTGATTGTTAAATAGTGAACAATTAATAAGTTAAGGTCGATAAAACAACCGTTAGTAACAGTTATTTTGGTTACCCTATATTCCGCAGTCAAAACCCTAGCATGCTGCGGAATTTTAATTTATTGATTGAGATTACGATGAATTTTGAATTAAATATCGAATCAACTCACATTCCGGTGCTTTCTAATGAAGTTCTGGAATATCTTGATTTAAAGTCCGGAGACACTGTGTTTGATGGCACCCTTGGTATGGGGGGACATTCTTTACAAATTTGTAAAAAAATTATGCCGAAAGGAAGATTGATTGCGGTGGATCGAGACATTAATGCAATAAATATTGCAAAGAAAAGACTTGAACCATATCTTGATAAGATTTCACTTTACAATATGCCTTTTTCCGAGATACAACAAATTTTCGATGATTGCCAGACAAGTGAAATCAATAAAGGGTTATTAGATATTGGAATTTCTTCCTTACAGATTGACACCCCGGAAAGAGGATTTAGCTTTAGATTTAACGAAGCACTTGATATGAGAATGGATAATTCGCAAGAACTTACTGCTGAAAGACTAATTGCAACCTTGCCTGAGAAAGAATTAGCCGATACTATTTACAATTACGGTGAGGAGCGGTTTTCACGACGAATAGCCAAAAGAATTGTAGCCCATAGACGAAAGATGTCGATAAAAACTACTGGTGAACTGGCATCCATTGTGAGAGAAAGTGTGCCAGGTAGATCAAAAATAGATAAGGCAACTAAGACATTTCAAGCATTAAGGATTGCAGTAAATGATGAACTTGGAGAATTAGAAAGATTTCTTGACGAAATCTTTGATTTTTTAGCAATAAATGGAAGATTGGCAATAATCAGTTTTCATTCTCTTGAAGATAGAATTGTAAAAAATGCCTTTCGCGATGCAGCCAAATATGGTGAATTTAAACTACTCACCAAAAGGCCAGTAGTTGCAGAAGAGGAAGAAAGTAAAAAAAACCCACGTAGCAGAAGTGCTAAATTAAGAGTAATAGAAAGGATAGGATAAAAGATGAGACCATTTACCTTTATTTTATTTGCTATCCTAATAACCCTTATTTGCTTAATTGCAACTCATCAGCAAGTTGAAAGTTTTCGGGCAGGTTATCGCATTGGAAAACTTACTCAAAAAAAAATACGTCTGCAAAATAAAATTTATCTCAAGCAGACAGAATTAGCATATTTAAGAAATCCGGCAAATTTAATAAAATCAAACAAAGCCTTAAACCTAAATTTAAAGCCAATTCAATCGATAAAAAAAATTAACAAAAAATCGTTTGCCTGCCTAATCGGGGAGGATGAATAAATTGAGAAAATCTACTGAAGAAAACCTTGATACATTACAGAAACGAAGAATTTTGATAAGCCTAACCGTACTCATGTTGATGTTTTCCGTACTCATAGGCAGAATAACCTATCTGTTTGACACAAAACACCGGAAAAGTGAAATTAATTTCAAAAAAAGTATCAACAGCTACAAATCTTTATACATAAAACGAGCATCAATCCTTGACGCTAAAGGAAGGCCATTGGCGATATCAATCAAAAATTATGGTTGCGGAATAGACCCAACTACCACCAATGAATTAGATGTATTGATTGCAAGCCTTAGCGGCATTTTAAACCTTAAAAAACAAGAAATTAGTAGAATAAAATCTCAAGCGAGCAAAAGGAGGACTAGATTTGTTTGGGTTAGAAGAAGCCTCAGCGAGACAGAATATAAAGCCATTGTAAATTTAGATAACCAGGGTATTGCAATTGTCCCTAGCTGGAGCAGATTATATCCTCAAAAAAACACCGCT
>CAMZKK010000157.1 GCA_947311175.1 uncultured Planctomycetota bacterium
CTCAGGACACAACCCTTCAATGCCGGCAGTAAACATAAATACAGCACCTAAAAAACTTATTGAAAATATTGGTGACGCAATTGACGCCTATATTAATGATTCGGGATCAACTGAAACCAAAACCAAAACAGCATTAACTGCAATATTGGGCATCGATTATCCTAACCAAACTTACATCAAAAATGCATTTGATTCTAAATTCTCAGGAACACCTGCAAATAAAACTATTGTTGGCGAAATCCTTTTTGGTGCAACAAGCTCAACACCTGTAGTAGCACCAGAACTATATGCTGGTGAAGTAGGTAAAAAATATTTTCTAGTAATAGTCCGTGGACAAGTCTATAAGGATAAAAACAAAGATGGGACATTTGATGCGGATGATGAAATTATCGCAGAAAAAAATATAACAGAAGTATTAGAAGATGGGAAAGTGAAATATAGAAGATGGTTCTCCAGATAGGCGGAATTTAATTAAAAATTGAGAAACACGTTCTTCTTAACTTTTATGCCTCAAAGAGCACATGCTTTAATCATAAATTTTCCGCTGTAGAATTTAAGATAAAGACATGCAATCGACATAATCAAACCAAAAAACTCTCCGCAATGCGAAGAGTTTTTTGTTTGATTAAATTTCAAAAACAACGCTTAGGCTAAAACAAATTTGTTGATAAATATCTTTCTCCTGAGTCAGGGATAATTGCCACGATGGTTTTGTCTTCAAATTCGGGGAGACGACTTATTTTTAATGAGGCGGCAACTGCTGCACCACTGGAAATTCCACACAAGATTCCTTCTTCCTTTGCCATTCTGCGTGAGGTTTCAAATGCCTCATCGTCATCTATTTTTTCAACTAGATCGATTAGTGATAACTCAAGATTCTTAGGGATAAAACCGGCACCAATCCCTTGAATTTTGTGGGCACCTGGGGCTAAGGTCTTGCCCTCTAAGTTTTGGGAAATAACAGGACTTGTAGCAGGTTCAACCGCAACGGTTGTAATCGCTTTTTTCTTTACATTTTTTAAGTAACGAGAGATTCCGGCTATTGTTCCTCCTGTCCCCACGCCGGCAACAATGACATCTACTTCGCCATTGGTATCTTTCCATATTTCAGGTCCGGTTGTGGTCTCATGAATGAGTGGATTTGCCGGATTTTCAAATTGTCGTGGAATGAAGATTTTTCCATTACCCTCTTTTTCCATTGCATCTGCTTTTTCAATCGCTCCTGGCATACCTTTGCTCGCAGGGGTCAATACCAAGTTGGCACCAAATGCAGCAAAAATTTTTCTTCGTTCAATACTCATGCTTTCCGGCATTGTCAGGGTTAGCTTGTATCCCCTAGCGGCACAGACATAGGCAAGAGCGATTCCGGTGTTACCGCTTGTTGCCTCAACAACCTCCATTCCTGCCTTGAGTAGTCCTGTTTTTTCTGCATCCCAAATCATTGATGCTCCGATTCTACATTTAACCGAATAGGCTGGGTTTCTTCCTTCGATTTTTGCAAGAATTGAAGTCTTTAGTCCTGCCGTTATCCTGTTTAATTTTATTAGTGGAGTATGGCCAATAGATAAAGAATTGTCGTCATAGATATTATTCATAATCGTTAATCTCCTTTTTCAATAGTAATTAAAACTTCATCAGCATAAAGATTATCCCCTGCTTTCAAATCTCTTATTTCTCCTTCAGCAAGGGTATAGCTATTTACAATACGAATATTTTCATTATTCGTCCAATCAATAAAGTCTTGTAGGGTAAGTAAGTGTATATTCGGTGTATCATACCAATGAAATGGTAGCCATTCCGTTACCGGCATTTTACCTCGCAAAGCAAGGTCGAGGCGAACTCGCCAGTATCCAAAGTTTGGAAAGGAAATAATTCCTCGCTTGCCAACCCTTAGCATCTCCATAAGGATTTTAGTCGGATAGAGTAAGGTTTGCAAAGTGTCTTCAAGAATTACATAGTCAAAACTGTTGTCTGCTATTTTCTCTAACCATTTATCTATATTTCCTTGAATTACCGGAACCCCTTTTTCTATACATTTAAAGACTGATTCTTCTAATAATTCAATACCTTGCCCGGTAACTTGTTTCTGTTTAATCAGACGATGGAGAAGATTGCCTTCACCACAGCCAAGATCAAGGATTGTTGATTGATTTTTTATTTCATTTAAGATGATGTCATCCTGCCAACGGATTATTTTATCTTTTGACATCTTTAGGTGAGAGTCTGAAGAAAGAATGGTCTTTGTGAATTTAAGCAATTCATTGATTGGAAGTTCTCTTATCGCGGGGTCAAGTAGTTTTAAATCAAGACCCTTTTCCAAAAGCAAATCTTTGATATTTTTGTGGGAAGGATTCATCGTTTTTCCCCTCCAGTCAAAAAACCTTTAAGAAGTCTGCCTACCGATTTAGTCTCTACTAAAAAAGCATCACGCCCATACGGGCTTTTAACATCGGCAAAGGTAACTGCATTTCCAGCTCGCACGATTGCTCGTGCCAATTCTTTGCTTTGGGTTGGAGTATAAAGCCAATCACTTGAAAATGAAGCAATTAACACATTTGATTTGATTTTTTTGCAGGCTTCAATGAGATTGCCTTCACCCCAAATTTCTGCAGCGTCATAATAATCCATGGCGCGTGTTATGTATAAATAACTGTTGGCATCAAATCTTTCAACAAATGCCTTTCCTTGATAATCAAGATAGCTTTCGACTTCAAATTCAATATCGAAGCCATGCTGAAGTTTATTTTTGTCTTGTAGCCTCCGCCCAAATTTTTTATTCATTCCTTCTTCTGAAAGATAGGTGATGTGGGCAATCATCCGTGCTACAGCTAGTCCCGAGATAGGGGCAGTATCATTGTAGTAATTTCCGTTTTTAAATGCAGGATCACTCATTATGCTGTGTCGTCCTACGGCATTAAATGCCAGTCCCTGTGTTGATAACTTGGCACTTGACGCAAGAATTACGCATCTTTCAACTAATTCAGGATATCGTAATGCCCACTCCAACGCCTGTTGCCCTCCGAGAGAACCACCGATAATTGCATATAGGTTTTCAATCCCTAACTTTTCAAGAAGTAATTTTTGTACTCTAACCCAATCACTGATGGTTACTATTGGAAAACTAAGACCGTAAAATTTCCCCGTTGTAGGATTGATGCTTTTAGGCCCAGTTGTTCCATAGCAGGAGCCAAGAACGTTGCTACAAATTACATAATATTTGTTGGTATCAATTGGCTTACCTGGACCTATCATTGTGTCCCACCATCCTGGCTTCTTTTTGCGCCACATTCTGTCACTATGCTTTGCTTGTTCATTACTATCCCAGCCGGCTGCATGAGCATCTCCAGATAGTGCATGTTCAATTAATATTACATTGCTTTTGTTTTTACTGAGGGTGCCGTAAGTTTCGTATTCAACAATCATACTTGTTAGTCTTTCACCAAACTCAAGCTGGAATGGTGATGAATTATTTGCTAACTCAATGGTTGAAGCTGTGGTCAAACCAACTGAATATTTGCTATTGCTTTCGGTAAATTTTTTTTTCGAAGTCATCTTCTTGCCTGTCAAATTTGAGATTTATTTAATGCTTGATCAAGGTCTTTTTTGATATCCTCTACATCTTCAATTCCAACAGAGATTCTAATGAAATCTTGAGTTACACCGGCTTTTTTCTGCTCCTCAATTGTTAACTGTTGATGGGTTGTGCTTGCCGGATGTATTACTAAGCTCTTTGCATCGAGAATGTTTGCAAGGTGAGAACAAATTTTAACGTTGTTAATAAATTTTTTGCCAGCCTCAAATCCACCTTTGATGCCAAATCCAAAAACTGCACTTGGACCAATGGGCATTAGTTTACTTGCTTGAGCGAAATCTTTGTGGCTTTCTAATCCTGAAAAATTAACCCATTCAACAAGTTCGTGATTTTCTAAGAATTTTGCTATTTCAAGTGCATTTGAGCAATGTTTTTCTGCACGCAAAGAAAGGGTCTCTATCCCAAGTAAAATCTGTTGAGCATTAAATGGCGATAGACATGAACCTAAATCACGCATGATGCCACATCTCATTTTTAAAATATAAGCCAATCCTGGGGCAACTGCATCTTTGTGATTACCAAATGCATCCCAAAAATTGACACCATGGTATGCTTCATCCGGCTCGGTGATGTCTGGAAATTTATTTCCTTTCGTCCAGTCAAAATCTCCTTTTTCTATCACTATGCCTCCAACTGAAGTTCCGTGCCCGCCAATGATTTTTGTTAAAGAGCAAACAACAATATCTACTCCGTAGGAAAATGGATTGAAGATTGGCGGAGGAGAGACTGTGTTGTCTAAAATAAATGGTAGATTGTGTTTATGAGCTATATCGGCTATTCCTTGAATGTCGTCAACATTGCTTTTAGGATTGCCAATACTCTCCGAGTATAGTAGGGTTGTGTTTTCATCTATTGCGGCAGCAAAATTTTCAGGGTTACTTGAGTCAACAAATCTAACCTCAATTCCAAACTTTTTAAATGTATGACTAAAAAGCGTATAGGTTCCACCGTATAAATTTCCACCGGTAACAATGTTTTGTCCTGTTGAAGTGATATTTAAGATTGAAAAAGTAATTGCAGCCATTCCGGAAGATGTGGCAAGTGCACCGGTGCCACCGTGAATTGCTGCCATTCTTTTTTCTAAGACATCGGTTGTCGGATTCATTAATCGAGTGTAGATATTTCCAAACTCTTTTAGGCCAAAAAAATTAGCTGCATGTTCAGCAGAATCGAAGGTGTAGCTTGTTGTCTGATAAATTGGAACTGCTCGAGAGTTTGTCTCTTTATCCGGGCTGTGTCCTGCGTGTAGGCTGAGGGTGGCTGTTGCCTGATTTGTATTATCCATTTCATCTCCTTTTACTGGTTAAGTAATTCCTATAGATTTTATATACTTTGAATTTAAATTTTTTATATATTATACATGGGTTTTTTGCAACTGTTAGATTTGTCTGCCGTTACGAGGCTTTCAAATGTAGTTTTTTGGTAAATTTCATCAATTGCTTTTTTTGCATTTTCCCACATCGGCAAAAAAACACAATTTTGATCGAAAGCACAAATTCCTTTGGGGGTATTCGCCGCACATTCGACAATTGTAATTGGACCTTCTATGACATTTATAATATCGGCAACTGTCATCTTATCTGGATTTTTGGCAAGCATATATCCTCCGGCCTTTCCACGTCGAGAAATTAGGTACCCAGCCTGTCTCATTTGATTTAAGATTGCTTCAAGAAACTTTGTGGGGATGGCTTGTGCCTTTGCGATATCTGTTATTTTTGTTGGGCCTTGGCCATGTCTTTTTGCTAATTCAAACACTGCACGGAGAGCGTATTGGCATTTTTGCGATAAAATCATTATCTGTTCCTTGTTATTGTTATTCTTATTCTCTATGGGCTATGTAGACAATAGGTAGTTGTTTGTTTTTGTCAATATAAAAAATATTTTTTATTTCAACATAATCCTAAATTTCGCAGTTGGAGTTTAGGTTTATATGCGCTTGTCTGTAATCTTTAAGTTGAGATTCAGTTATAAATTTTCAAAAAAATAAAAAAAAATAAAAAAAAATAGCATTAAGTATTGACAATTTTAAATTGGTTAATAGAGTTGTACAACTTCAACGTTCCATCTGTAGGCTTATGTGCCTGCGGGATTTGCTGCTGTAGCTCAGTGGTAGAGCACCTCCTTGGTAAGGAGGAGGTCATGGGTTCAAATCCCGTCAGCAGCTCCAAGATGACAAACGTTTACTTGAATGTGTGCGTTGCACAGAATGGGTGAACGACCGAAGGCGAGAAATTCTTTATTCGGCTTATTAAAAGACGGAAAAAGATTCTCGTCTTTTATATATTTGTATTAGGTTGTGTTTTATGGAAGACAGGTTCTTTTATGAAATTATGGTTTTAGAATAGATAAGTAATTATTATAAGTTTTAAGTAAAAGGAATAGTGATATGGCAAAGGAAAAGTTTGAACGGACAAAGCCACACGTAAATGTGGGAACAATTGGTCACGTTGACCATGGTAAGACAACCCTTACCGCAGCGATTACCGCAGTAGCTGCTGAGAAGTATGGCACAAAGGCGATTGCTTATGATGAAGTTGCGAAGGCATCTGAGAGTCAAGGTCGTCGTGATGCAACTAA
>CAMZKK010000158.1 GCA_947311175.1 uncultured Planctomycetota bacterium
GAGTAAATTGGTGACTGATTTGCGAGCAAACCTTGCCTCGGTAATTAAAGGCAAGCCACGGGAGATAGATTTGTTGATTATTGCCTTTTTGGGCAACGGAAATGTATTGTTAAATGACGTTCCGGGGGTTGGCAAGACCACGCTGGCAAAGGCAGTCGCATCTTCAATCAATGGGATGTTCCATCGAATTCAATTTACGCCTGATTTACTGCCGGCAGATATTTTAGGGGGAAGTGTCTATAACCCTAAAGAGGGAAGTTTTAATTTTAGGCGTGGACCGATATTTGCAAATATTTTATTGGCTGACGAAATCAACCGAGCATCACCTCGCACTCAATCAAGTTTGCTTGAGGCAATGGCTGAAGGGACGGTTAGTATTGAAGGTGAGACTTATGAATTGCAAAAACCGTTTTGGGTAATTGCCACCCAAAATCCAATTGAGTTTCATGGAACATATCCCTTGCCTGAGGCACAGCTTGATAGATTTGCGATGCAACTCACCATCGGCTATCCGGGGATTGAAGAAGAGCTTGAGATTTTAACCATGCATCATCGAAGTGAGCCGATAAAAAAACTAACTGCAATTGCCGGCCCTGATGACGTGGTTGCAGAACAAGAAAAAGTTAGGCAAGTTCACATGGATGAAGATGTAGCAAGGTATATTATCAATCTCATCACCGCAACAAGAAATGACCATCGCTTACAGTTAGGAGCGAGTCCTCGTGGAGGGCTTGCCCTTTATGCAATGGCTCAAGCTCACGCCTACATAAATGGAGAAAAAGCCGTTTCGCCCGACAACGTTAAGGCAGTAGCGGTTGAGACTCTTGCCCATCGCTTGGCGTTAGAAACCAAGGCAAAATATTCAGGAGTAACGAGAGAAAATGTAGTTAAGGATATTCTTGATTCGGTTTCGGTTCCAGTATGAGTGAAAAAAAATGGTTATCATTGCTAACATCATATAGGAAGGATAAAAGAAAACCGTTTGGTCGCTCAATGATATATTTTTTAAAAATGAGATTTACCAAAGCTGGGCAAAGGCTACTCCTTGTCACCATTATTGCCACGGCAATGACTTCAGCCATTGGCATTATTTATCCGATTTATCTCATCGCTATTTTTTTGCTTTCAATTTTTGTTAGCGGAAGAATTGTTGGTTTTGTTTTCACTCCAAATATTACAATTGAGCGAATACTACCGGAAAGAGTAAGCACCGGTTCTGAAATGAAAATTTCAGCAAAAGTAACCAATATCGGAAGGTTACCGATATTTGATTTAGCGGTGTCGGAATCTCATCCTCCTGATGGTATTGTGCTTGCAGAAGAGAGAAAACTTATTGATTGTCTTGGCAAAAAAGAAAGTTGCAATCTTGAGTATTCTCTCATTGCTCGACAGCGTGGGGTTTATGACTTTACCGGTCCCATAGCACTTTCACTTTTTCCTTATGGCTTATTTGCAAATACTAAAAAAGTAAGTGATAATCATCGAATGTTGGTCTATCCAACATTTCGACCATTAACCAATTTTGAACTTCCTGCCGGCAATAAGCATCAACCAGGGGGTTTGCAAATGACAAGTAGCAATGGCGACTCGGAAGAATTTCTTGGTAATCGTGAATATGTTACCGGCGACAGATTGCGAGATATTGACCAAAAGGCATGGGCGCGAGTTGGCACGCCGATTGTTCGGGAATTTCAACAAGAATATCTATGTCGAATAGCCTTGATTGTTGATACCTTTTTGCCAAACAAGACCATCTCCAACCTTGATGATAAACAAAATCTAACAACAAATATTTCCAATCATTTCAAACAAGCATTGCCTTCGTTTGTTGATTCAAAAAAATATCGGACCAGCGATGAAGTAGAGGCAGGTATCTCTCTCGGGGCTTCAATTGCCGATGCCCTTAGTCGTCTTGAATATGTGATTGATATTTTTGCAGCCGGTCCTGAATTATATCATTTTCAAGCAGGACGGAGTCTTGCTCATCTTGACAATATCCTTGATGTCCTTGCATGTATTGAGGCATGTAGCGAAGATCCATTTGCAAAATTGGGTCCGGCATTGTTTGAAGAGATTTCTGAGATTAGTACAGCGGTAATCGTAATGCTTGACTGGGACGAAGTACGAGAAAATTTTGTTCGTTCAATTCAAGATGTGGGAGTGGCAGTAAAATTGATTATTGTAAAAGATGGCGAACCAACCATTGATCCCAGCGGATTTAGAAGTGAAGCGGGTGGCGCAATAATTCTTAGCACCAGTGATGTGAATAATGGGGTTGGGAGATTATAATGAATAGTATCAATACAAAGGCAAATAACCGAGATAAAACATCACTTTTTTTTGCGTGTTTATTATTACTAGTTTCATTGATATCACTTGGTATTGCCTCAGAACGATGGGTATTGATTATAACGCCAATGGTTGCGGTCATTCTTTATCCATTTGTTGCGGAGAGATTTGAGATTGAGCTTAGTGCAATGGCTCATCTTGTGCTAACTCTTCCCTTTGTGCTTTTGATGAAGGCTTGGCCCCTCGAGGTGATGGGCTTGGGTTTTGCTCCGACATTTTTTATTGCTCTTTACCTTCAAGCCATTGCGATTGCTCGCCTATATTCTAAGAAACAAAGGGAGAAGATTTCACGAATTATTTTATGCAGTAGCTTGTCCATAATTTTTTGCGGTTTGGCTATTTCAAACGAGACGACCTACCTTGTTATTGTGGTAAGTTACGCAATATTTTTGTTTTTTACTCTGCGTAATACCATAAATATTCGTTCTCCTTTTAGAAAAGTTATTTCCATTCATATTGTAATGATTATGGTCTCTATCATCTTCACCATCACAATGGCAACGAGTGGAGTCGTAGTTTTAAAAACATACTACACAGATATTACTAAAGTTTTTATGGAGCTTGCGGGTAAACTTAATCTTCAAGCAACTCCAGGATTTTCAAGAAAAGCAAGACTTGGCACAATTTCGAAGATGCAGAAAGGTGCCTCAGCTAATGAGATTGCCGTTAGGGTATTCGCAGAAATCACCCCAGGATATCTAAGAGGTAAAGTCTTTATGTATTACCATAATTCAGAATGGAGTGAAGTGAGTAAAGGTGTTGTTATCAATGCCGACAGGAATGAATCTATAGGGAAAAGGTTAGGGAGGATTATTGTCCCTAATATGCAGTCACCAAGATTTGATGATACTTATGATTTAGAGATATTTCCGGACAATAAATATGGTGGTAACTTTTTTCTTCCTTTGAAAACTGCTGCCTTTGATACGCAAAATAATAAAGTTTATATGTATCAAGGAAATACCTTTATCACTCCTAAGAAAAAAACATCTGTAGGTTATCAAGTTTTTTTGACAAAACAGGTAATTAGAGCAGAGAGTGATAATCTTCATTATTTAACAATGGCAAGCGATTCACAGGTAAACAAGGTGGTAAAAAATATAGTTAAAAAAATAATATTGCCGAATGATACTGTTGAAGAAAAGGTAGAGGCAGTAAGGAGATTTTTTGCAAAAAATTATATCTATAAAATAGGAATACAATTCTCTTCTAAGAGTGACCCGATGGTGCAATTTTTGACTGAAAAGCATCATGGACATTGTGAATTATTTGCAAGTGCAGGAACTTTGATGCTACGAAGTATGGGGATTAAGGCACGATATGTTACCGGTTTTGTTTGTAACGAAAAATCAAAGTATGGTGATTTATGGTTGGCAAGAAATCTTAGTGCCCACGCTTGGACTGAATACTATAACCCAAAGAAAGGCTGGATGCTAGCTGAATTTACCCCAGCGAACGGAATTCCCCTTGGTGTTAATGATAAGACAAAAAGTAGTTATTATGAATACCTTTACAGTTTATGGATAAGATTAAAGGGTTTTGGAATTAGAGGCATTCTTGATTTTATCACTACCTATGTTGGAAAATTTGGACAATGGCTGATTGCTGCATGGTGGCGAATTGCCTGTATGGTGTTGTTTACATTTTGGTATTTTATTTGGCGAGATAGAAAAAATAAAAAACATAAAAGAACAGTGCTTTATCGAGATAAAGATTTTAAGGATGAAGTAAGGTTGGCACGAGAAAGATTTTTTAATCTTGAACGCAAACTAAAAAAACTCGGGTTTGGACGGAAGAAAAATGAGACATTAATTGAATTTGCCGATAGGATTGAGGATAGCGAAATAGAAGACAAAAATCAAATAGTTGAATTTATTAGGCAATTTTCTTTAATTAGGTATCGTTAAAATTGGAAAATAATGATGAATAAAAATCTACCACCAGCGGCAATCCACTTCATTCAATTTTGTAGAGTTGAGTGTAGGCTTAGTGATAATACAATATTGGCATATCGTCGAGATTTGGTCAGTTTTCTAAATTGGGTTACTGAGCAGGGGTTAGATTATGTAACGCTTGAACAGGAAGAGTTGGCTGACTACATTGAGCATCTTAGCAATCTTGGACAGCAGGCAAGAAGTCGCGCTCGGGCATTGGTGAGCATTAGAATGTTTTATCGATTTTGCTATAATGAAAAAATTACCAATACTGATGTCGGGCAATATTTTAATAGTCCGAAGGTATGGAAAACTTTACCGGACTTTCTATCTATCGAAGAGGTCGATAGATTGCTTTCGGCAGAAA
>CAMZKK010000159.1 GCA_947311175.1 uncultured Planctomycetota bacterium
AAAAATCAACACCATCAACCGAGTATCGAGATTCTAAAAAAATATATACATGGGCTTATTTCAAGGATTCTGATAATGTTGCATCAAAGCTACTGCTTAGTGCAACATTATCAGAATCCTTGACATAAGCCCATGTATATATTTTTTTAGAATCTCGATACTCGGTTGATGGTGTTGATTTTTTATAGATTGCAAGCCAATTAAGTTCGTTATGGGCAATGTTACTGACCTGTGCAACAACAACGGAATCATTTGTAGAATAAATTTCTTTTTCCATCTTGATGCTTATCAATTTTTCATAAATTGCCGTTACTGTTAAATCATTTGTGATGTCAGAAAATGATTTATCCCAGCCAATAAATTCCCAGCCTGAATTTGCAGCCACAACAGGAGCGACCGCACTATCTCCTTCATTTATAATTTGGATTAACTCTCCGCCACCAGTTCTTACTCCATTTTCCCCAACGGAAAAAGTAACATTGTAGGTTGCTGTTTTAACTAAAAATTCACTCTCCGCAGTAACCCCAAATCCATCATTAGCAAAGGCAACAACCTTGTATTCTCCGGCACCAAAGCTACCGCTTAATGAAACATTGTCAGAATCCTTGACATAAGCCCATGTATATATTTTTTTAGAATCTCGATATTCGGTTGATGGTGTTGATTTTTTGTAGATTGCAAGCCAGTTAAGTTCGTTATGGGCAATGTTGGTAACTTGGGCAACAATTATAGATTCATTTGTAAAATAAATTTCTTTTTCTGTTTTAACGCTCATTACCTTTTTATAAGTTGCACTTACGGTTACTGCTCCTGCCGGCATCTCTAAGGTTGTTGTTGATAAATTTGCATCGGCAACAGTTGCCCCCACCCATTTATCAAATTCATAATTATTTACCGGCGCATCGGCAACAATTGTTACAACTGTTCCTGCACTATAACTCCCATCACCACTACCTGAATTTACAGTTAAAGAATATTTGATTTCAGTGTATTGGGCAGTTATGGTTAGATTATTTTCAATATTAGCAAATGACTTATCCCAGCCAATAAATCTCCAGCCACTATCAGCAGTGATTACAGGCTCTACCGCATCGTTATCGTAAGAGATTGTTTGATTAAGTTCTCCGCCACCTGTTCTACTACCATGCTCACCTTCAACAAAGGTTACGGTATAATTATTTATAGCAAAACTTGCAACAACATTTAGATTGCTACTCACATTTGAATCAACTCTTGTCTCATCTGTTACGCCGTCACTCCAACCTGCAAAATGATACCCATAATCAGCAACAGCAGTTACCTCTGTTCCACTTTGTCCATACTGAACAGATTGTGGAGAATCTCCGGAAATAGTCCCATTGACTTCTGCTTCATAAATCAAAGTATAATTTTTTAATTCATAATTTGCAGTAACAGTAAGATTACTATTCACATTAGAAAATGATTTATCCCAGCCGGTAAATTCCCATCCTAAATTTGCTGTAATAATAGGAGAAACCGCACTGTCTCCTTCATTTATTATCTGAACCAAATCACCGCCACCTGTTTTTATACCATTTTGACCTTCAATAAAAGTAACGGTATATGTATTAGGTTGAGTCACCTGCACTGAAAAATTATTTTCAACAATAACATCATAGGTATCATTTGCAAAGGCAACTACCTTGTAATCTCCGGTATCAAAGGTGCCATTCAATACAATAGTATCTGAATCTTCAATATAACTCCATGCATAGATATTTTTTGATTCATGAGTTGCCCCGTCCTTGAAAATAGCAATCCAGTTTTGGCTATTATGGGCAATTCCTGCAATATTTACCTTAACTGTATTTTCACTTGGAGAATAAACATCTTTTTCGGTGCTAATCGCTGGAGCAATATATTCTGCAACTTCAAATTCGTTTTCAGCAATAACATTATAGGTATCATTGGCAAAAGCAACAATCTTGTAATCGCCAACATTAAAACTACCATCTAAAGAAATTGTGTCTGAATCTTCAACATAACTCCACGCGTAAACATTTGAGGATTTATACTCCATTCCTTTTTTGAAAATAGCAACCCAGTTAAGTTCATTGTGGGCAATATTTTCGACAGTTACATTAATAACACTATCTGTATCCTTATAGATAGACTTTTCTGTTATTATGGTAGGATTAGTTAATCTTGGTCCCTCAAGGGCTGCGGAAAAACCAAACAGCCATTCTTCTAAATTAGTATAACCGTCGTTGTCATCGTCATCATGAGGATTTGCCGGAACAGTTAATGCTCGATAATTCTGAGCAAGTGCCGGAAGACCACCAACATCTTCCGGCTTGTCAATAATCACACCTGTGCCATCCTTCAAATTATTTATATTTCGGATATCATTTGCATCCCTATCATTTGGGCGTGCACCAACATTTGCATAAATATATTCCTTCACCTCACTTGTTGGCAAAACAGTTACTCCAGCTTTGGACACCGGACTAATATTTGTAGTTGGATCAAAACCAACATCAATCTGAGTATAATTGTTATCCCATTGATTTTGTGGAATAGTGCCATTGTATGAATTTCCACTTAAAAATATTTTTGTCCCTGCTGCCGTTCCACCTTGCACCCAAACATGCGGATAATCATTTCTTGTATTAAGACCTTTTAGTGACAAATTGTTAATCGCACTTAAATATGGACCTCTTGCCGATGCTGGACTGTCAGGTTGTTTAGGTTGAGTGTATATGCCTTTATAACCCAAATTATAGACAATATTGTTAACCATCAAAACTTCATCTTCTTCACTTATACATGGAGCTCTTCCCATAAAGTGAGCGAGATAATTTCTAATTAAATCAATGTTGTGAGCCTTAGGTCCAATCAAAAGACCTGTTGAATGAGGTTCGCCATGAATAGAATCATCAAGCCCTTCAGCAATGATACAATTACTGATTGTTACATCATAAATATTATTACTCCACAATGATACAGTTTGGTCTGTTCCCCAACGAAAGCTACAATGGTCAATAACTACATTCCTAGTTTCACCGGTGGGATTATATCTGTCACCCCAAATAACCAACGCATCACCGACATCTGTTTTGTCACCTCTTGCAATGCGTATATGCTTAACCAATACATTTGATGCAGCTATACTAAGACCGCCATTCGTTAAAGTAATTCCCGGTGACGGTGCGGTTTGTCCGGCAATTGTTAAGTAAGGATGAGTGATGTAGAGGTTGCCATCTAATTGAATTACGCCAGACACTTCAAAGATGACAACTCTTGGCCCTGAGGTGGTAACGGCATCATAAAAAGAGCCGGGACCATAGGTATTAAGATTGGTTACTCTTATAATTTGTGGATTAGTTGCCCCTGCATAAGCAGCCCTTGTATCCGTCCCTGCGCCTTCTGCCCCCGGAAAGATTGGATTGGCCCAAACACTACTCGAAACCAACAATACAATCCCCATTAAAAAACAACTTATCCTATTCAACATATTTACCTCCGAAAAAAATAACAAATCATCTAATTATAAGTAATTGCCAAAAAATAAATTATGTTACGGATTTTTTTATTTTTTTTTCATTCTTATAAATAAACTATCCTTACGCAATTTCAGAAAAGAAGATTTTGGGATTGAGCCATTTGGCTTTCTTCGCTTGGTGATTTCTTTGTCATTAAAGCTTTTGAATTGTGATAACATCTTGGTGTCTTTTGGCGGTAATATATTCCAAGAATTAATATTCTCCGCAATGACGGATTTTTGTAAGCCATCCTCTCTTTTCGGGAAGATGGAAATATTATTCATCAGATTATGTTTTCGTGGCTTGCCCCTATCTCCCAAAAACCAATAATTAACAGTATTATTCCAAGCAATGCAATCTCGTAGATTTTGCGGTTTGATATTGCCGTCATCGGTAAAACCTGAGCCGGCATTATCCCAAGCAAGGCAATTCTTCAAAATATGTGAATCTTGAGCGGTGTCAATATCCGCAGCTTTTCCCAACTTAAAACCGTTACCACTACCGTTAAATCCTTTGCCAAAAGACCAAATATCAATCCCGTTTTTATAAGACAGGCATTTGATAAAAGTAATGGCATTGCCTGCCTGCCAACAATTAAAACCATCATCGGCATTAGACCAACTTCGGCAAGAGATAAAAGTATTTCCCTGCCCCACTCCATCATATATCAAAAAACCATAGGCATGCATACCTTTTTTTAAACTGCTATATTGTCGATAGGCGTCGCAGTTAAGAACTGTATTGTAAGCAGCCCCACCGGTCATAATAAATCCATCATAGTAATTGTCATACATCTTCAAATTTTCAAATCGATTATGTGAAGCACCTGAATTTACCGAAACACCATCAATAGCATTCCTAAATTCCATATTCTTGAAGATAAGCCAAGAACCGGTAACGATAAATGAAACATTTTTCCTTGTCGGATTATAATTAATATCTCCTGATTTATAGTCGCCTTCAAAAATAACTTTTTCATTTTTATATGCCATAAAAGTAATTGGGCTATGCCTTGTTCCACTAACGGAAACCAAATTGTAAATAGGATAAATCCCTTCTCTTAGAAAAACAACAACACCCGGACGGACAACCGATAGTGCTTTCTTGAGAGTCTTAAACGGAGATTTCAATCTTCCCGTATTCTTATCATTACCATCTACCGAGACATAGTACCTATTTGTTAAAACCATTTTCGAACTATCTGCTTTTTGTCCGGCACGAACCATAATTGTTTTATTATTTTTCAATAAGCTAAATTTAACAATCCCCTTTTTTACAAATAATTTCGTGGAGCCTAAATCGGTTTTAAGTTTAAAATATGTGCCAACAACAGTAGATACTGCATGACTAGTTTGAATTTCCATAGGTAGGTTGAGGGGTTGTTTTTTAACCCGAGAAACAATACTTCCATAATTTAAAGTTAAGAGAATTTGCCGATTTTTAGGATTGTGGATAAGACTTACCTTTGAATTTTTCTGAATATTAATCAATGTGCCGTCTCGATATTTTAACTGAATTTTCTCATCATCATTAGTAGACATAGTTTGATTGGGTAAGACGAATTGACCCACCTTACCAATGCTTGCTTTATTTACGGAAGCGATAACTACATTGCCTTTAATCTTAGAAATTACCGGATTAAAATTGTCTTTCGGAAAACTTGAAAAAAGATAGG
>CAMZKK010000160.1 GCA_947311175.1 uncultured Planctomycetota bacterium
CTGTGAGGTTTTGTTTTTTTGGAGGCGACGACCAGATTCGAACTGGTGGATGTGGGTTTTGCAAACCCATGCCTTACCACTTGGCCACGTCGCCATTTTTAGCTTTGGTATTTAATCAGAAATGAAATTCGATGTCAAGGTAATACTTGCAACTTCTTTATAGATGTGTAATATTGTTGTTAATGTTTTGAAGAATCCTAATGGAGAAATTTAATGAGTATTAGCAAAGACGATGTTAAGTATGTAGCTGCATTATCAAGATTAGAACTGACAGAAGATGAAGAAAACCTTTTTTCTAAACAGCTTGGCGATATCCTTGGATATGTCAATCAGCTTCAAGAGGTTGATGTCGATGGGGTTGAGCCATATATCAGTGCGGCTGGAGAAGGGAATGTATTTAGAGAAGATGTAGTCAATGAATCTTTGCCAAGAGAAGATGCTCTGGTAAACGCTCCTGAACAGGGTGATGACGGCTTTGTCGTGCCAAAGGTTGTTGAAGGATAATAATTATTAAAGGAAATGAAATGGATTTTACAAGACTTAGTGCTATCGAAATTAGGCAAGCAATTGTTGATAAAAAAAATACTGCGGTTGAGATTGTAACTGCTCATCTTGATAAAATAGAGAAATTAAATACCAAGGTAAAGGCGTTTATTCAAATAAATAGAGATTCGGCAATAAAAGATGCACAGGAAATTGATTGCAAAATTGAGAATGGAGAGTCGATTGGGCTTCTTGCCGGAGTTCCGATTGCGATTAAAGATAATCTATGCATTAAGGGGAGAGAAACTACTTGTGCAAGTAAAATGCTTTCCGGATTTAAACCGCCATATACCGCAGAAGTTGTGAAAAAAATTAGGAATGAAGGCGGAATAATTGTTGGCAAAACAAACCTTGATGAATTTGCAATGGGTAGCTCTACTGAAAATTCTGCTGTCGAGACAACAAGAAATCCATGGGATTTGGAGCGAATTCCCGGTGGCTCATCAGGTGGCTCTGCCGCCGCGGTGGCGGCTGGATTTGTCCCGCTTGCTTTGGGTAGTGATACCGGTGGCTCGATTAGACAACCGGCAAGTTTGTGTGGGTGTGTGGGGATGAAACCAACTTATGGAATGGTGTCTCGCTTTGGCTTGATTGCCTTTGGTTCTTCGCTTGACCAAATAGGACCATTTGCTCGGACGGTTGAAGATGCAGCCTTGTTGATGGATGTTATTTCTGGATTTGATAACAAAGATTCAACCAGCGCTAATATCTCTAAACCTGAATTTATAAATACTGTAAACAAAAAAAATGATAAACTAAAGATTGGTATTCCAGAAGAATATTTTGGAGATGGACTTGATTCAGAGATTGAGTCGTGTATCAAAGGTGTAATTGCAAAGTTAGAGGAAGATGGTGCGGAAATAAAAAAAATAAGTTTACCGCTGACCAAATATGCGCTTCCGGTTTATTATATTGTTGCCCCTGCGGAAGCAAGTAGTAATCTAGCCCGCTATGACGGTGTTCATTATGGTCATAGGACAAATGATGCAGGTGATATTATTTCTCTATATAGTAATTCAAGAGAAGAGGGTTTTGGCCCTGAAGTGAAAAGACGGATAATGTTGGGGACTTATGTGTTGTCTGCAGGATACTATGATGCCTATTATTTGCAGGCATTAAAGGTTAGAACCAAAATAACCGAAGATTTTGCAAGAGTATTCAGTGATTGTGATGTGATTATTACGCCAACAAGTCCATCGGTTGCTTTTAAGATTGGCGAAAAAACCGATGATCCACTCTCAATGTATCTATCGGATATTTATACACTAAGTGCAAATCTTGCTGGAATTCCGGGAGTAAGTATTCCGTGTGGAATGGTTAATAATCTTCCGGTAGGTATTCAATTAATGTCTCCACATTTCAAAGATGCCGAAATGCTATCAATTGCCGCCAAAATTGAAAATTTGGTAGCCATCCGAAACAAAATCGCATTATTATAATAACATGGGACATGCAAAGCTTCTTTGCGTGTCCCATATCCTTATCCCCATGAACATGTAAAGCCTCTTTTGCGTTGTCCCACAACCTTATTCCCATGAACATACAAAGCCCCTTTTGCGTTGCCCCATATCCTTATTCCCGAAGGACTTTATTCCCGTTATTCCTAAAGGATAATTATTTCTTAAGTCTTTCAACACCCTTTGGTAGTAGCATATGTTTTAGCATTGCGTCATAAACTTCGTGACATTTAAAGAATAGACGTTTGCCACCGTCAAGGGCAGAGCCTAAGTATAATTCATAATGTCTTCGAAAATTTTGCCTATCATTTTCTTCACTGTAGATAGCTGCTTTTTCTCTGATGTGTTTTCCTTTTTTGCGATAGTCCCATCTTACATTTGCGTATGCCGCTACCAACGTATCACTAGTAAGAAGATCAACCCCAGCATCGGATTTACTTGTGTCCCATCTAAAATCGGCAAACATACTGCTTAATATTCTAGCCGTAAGTCCAGGACGTGGGCAATATGCAGGTAGGACAACTCTGCCAACTTCCGCTCCAGCCCTTGGATTCCATGAGTATCCCATAAATCCACAAACCGGGGATATGATGATGATTGGTGAAAATCGCATATATATTCTTTTTTCAAGCTTCTTCACTGCAAATAAATGTTCTGAAAAAATGAGAGGGTCACGTTTTTCAATGTCATGTATTTGATTTTCAATAGATTCTCTGCTGTTGACAGCTCCAGTATCGAGATTAAAAAAATCTCGTAATACAAATGGTGGAAATGGGCTTTTGAGTTTTGCACACAACCTTGATACCTTATGGATTGCCGATGCTTCTTTTCTTGCTAAATCTTCTCGCGATATTTTTACTTTAATTTCAAACAGTATTTTTTTACTGTTTTCCCTTGCCTCTTGTTGTTTTGGAATATATTCCTTTTCTATTCGATCAATTGCTCGTTCAAAACGTGCTGCTTCAACTCGGGAAGCTTGAGAGAGTTCTGATATTTTGGCGATGTCTTTTTTATAAGTAGGAGATGATTTAATGAGCTTTTCTTTTTTTCTGTCAGATTCCGCTTGTACTTTACGGTCTTGAGTGGCTTTTTCATCGAGTTTTTGGGCTAATTCTAAATATGCTTTTTCTTTGACTTGAGAATAAACATATCTCCGCCACTGTTTGTCTGCCTTCCATTCAGGAGACAGTCGATGATTTAATTCCAGATCTTCATCAAGGGCAGGGGTAATCTTACGGTTTGCTACCAATTCAATTACTTCGTCTGCATAAAGAACGTGTGTTTTGTCCATTGAATTGCTCCATGCCTTGTTTTCCTTAGAGCAATTTTCAATAATATAATTTTTTTCTTGTTCGAATATAAAATATGGTTTTCTACTAATTAGTCCATATCTAAGAAGTGCCTTGATATTGATTTTCTCTTCAGGCATTAATTCCCCTTCAACAAATAAGGCAGCAGCCTCTGAATATATATGCCAAAATTCTTTAACCATTATCGGTTCAATGTCTGCTATCTCTCTATTTATGGTCATTAGAATTGTTTTGTGAGCTACTTCTTGTGCCTCTAATTTTTCTTTTTTCTCTAATTCTTCTTTGCTTATTTTTTTGATTTTTTTAAGAAAGCCAGAGGTGTTGTCGTTATGTTTTTTTAAGGCATTAAGGAGTTCTTTATGCTTCTTTTGTTGTTCTATTTGAATTATATCAAGAGCAATTGCATAGATTGCCCAAGAGAACATTTTATCTGCTTTGATTCCAGCCTTTTTCATTATCAGGTATAGCGGTTCTTCGCAGTAAAAGGTATGAGTTGCATCAATAATTTGTTTATCAAAAGAGCCTCGGTCAATACAGATTTGCCATTGTTTGAATGCCATCTTGTAAACAGATTCTAATGCAGGCTCAATTGGCTTTACTTCAGGGTCATGTAATTTGATTCTTTCTACGAGTTTCATTAGTTTTGATTTAAGTGCTGCTTTTTTTGTTTTCGCTTGCTCAACAGTTGGAAGTTTTCTTAGCTCAAAGTTTTGACGGGTTAACTCTGATTTGACAGATTCTGATAAATCTTCATTTTTGAGTAAATTTTGACGTTCATTATTTAATTTATTTAGCTTTATAAATAATGACAATCTATTCTGGATTGCATTTCTGAGATTGTTGGGGATTTCAATGGTGTAATCCGAAGATGCGATGTGTTGAATTTCTATGCCTTCAGGGGCAGATGATTCATCATACTCGCCAGCAGTTATATTATCAGATTCAGAATTATCCGAAGGTGAGGGTTCATCTTCGGATAATTCTAAAATATCTTCAGCAGTAAGTTTGTTCAAATTTTCCTCTGCCATACTTTAAATCCTAAAACCAAATAAATGTATGCTAGCTTTATCAATTATTAATAAATAGGTAATTATTGCAACAATAATTATTAGTAACAATAATTATTGTATTTTGTTGCCCGATTAATTATTATAACTAATTAAATTTGTAATTAATAAGGTCTTGTGATTTATGAAAATTGCTTTAATCTCTGATATTCATGGTAATTTAGATGCATTGAAAGCGGTATTTTCTCATATTGATTCTCAAGAAGATATTGAATCTATTTATTGTCTTGGTGATATCGTTGGCTATGGACCTGAGCCAGAAGAGTGTATTGATTTGGTTAGAAAAAGATGTCAAGTATCACTTTTAGGCAATCATGATTTTGCTCTTTTGAATGCAGCGGTTGGCTTTAACCCTATTGCCGCAGGAGCAATTGCTTGTCTTCGAAAAAGGATGGAGCCGAACGCCCTGTCGCTACCAAAGAAAAAAGAGCGTTGGCTGTGGTTAGATGAATTACCTGAACGACATTATCTTGGAAATGATATGTTGGTTCATGCTTCTCCACGAGATAATATTTTTGAATATGTTTTAGCAGATGACCCAATTTATGTTCCTGGTAAAATTTTAGCTATTTTTGAGATGATTAAGAGGAATGTATTTGTTGGTCATACCCATCGTCCGGGAATAATAACTGGCGATATGAAATTTATTAAACCGTCAGAAATAAATATGGAGTATTTGTTTGCGAATGATAGAAAGACAATTGTAAATATTTCATCGGTTGGTCAGCCTCGCGATTTAGATAATCGTGCCTGTTATGCCACAGTAACCGATGATGGCGTTAAGTGGCATCGTGTTGAATATGATATTGAAGAGGTTATTAGAAAGATAAAAGATAGTCCAAAAATTGATATTAGGTGTGGAACTAGATTGTTAGAGGGAAGATAGCTGTGAACGATATAATGAATAATAATAAAAGTTCCGTCATCGATATAATTGTTGATAAAAGCAAATATAAATTGGTTCGAAAGATTGCTGAAGGAGGAATGGGGGCGGTGTATGAGGCTTTGCAAGTTGGAGCAGAAGGCTTTACCAAAACCATGGCAATTAAAACTATATTACCTCATTATTCAAATAATACCGAATTTGTAGATATGTTTATTGGTGAAGCCAAATTGGTTGCTAACTTAGTGCATGAAAATATCGTTCAGATTTATCAACTCGGACGTGATGAAAAAGATAATTATTATATTGCAATGGAGTATATTGATGGGATTAATCTTGAAGAATTTCTTTATCATCATCAAAATTTAAAAAAAGATATTCCAATTGAACTTGCTGCCTTTATTGCAGCAAGGGTTTGCCGAGGGTTAGAGTATGCCCACAATAAAAAAGATGACGGAGGAGAACCATTAAATATTGTTCATCGTGATGTCTCTCCAAAAAATATTATGCTAAACAAAGAGGGAACGGTAAGGCTGACCGATTTTGGGGTTGCAAAGGCAAAATATTATATGCAACAACAAGAAGGCGATGTTTTGATGGGTAAGGTTGAGTTTATGAGTCCTGAGCAGGCTGATTACAAAATTACTGATTCTCGAAGTGATTTATTTTCACTTGGAATTGTTCTTTATGAACTAATTACCGGAGTAAATATTTTTGAAGAAGATGATGTTTACGATACGCTTGAACATATAAAAAATATGCCAATAAAAGACC
>CAMZKK010000161.1 GCA_947311175.1 uncultured Planctomycetota bacterium
TAAAAAAAAAGACCAAAGTCTTGCAACTTTGGTCTTCTTTTGCATGTTCTTTTTCGTTTTAGATATTATAAAACGCATTCTTTCCTGGGTATTGAGCAACACTGCCAAGTGATTCTTCAATTCTGAGAAGTTGGTTGTATTTGCAGATACGGTCAGAGCGGCAAAGTGAACCTGTTTTGATTTGACCTGCATTAGTCGCAACAACAATGTCTGCAATGGTGCTATCTTCGGTTTCACCTGAGCGGTGAGACACAACAGCGGTAAAGTTTGCACGTTTTGCCATTTCGATTGCGGCAAGGGTTTCGGTTAATGTTCCGATTTGGTTTACCTTAATCAAGATAGAGTTACCACAACCGGTTTTAATTCCCTTCGCAAGTCTTTCGGTATTAGTAACAAAGAGGTCGTCGCCAACAATTTGGACACGGTCGCCAAGGCGTTTTGTCATCAATTCCCAGCCCTTCCAGTCATCTTCCTGCATTCCGTCTTCAATAGAAATGATTGGATATTTATCACAAAGCATTTCCCAGTAGTCAACCATTTGAGATGCTGAAAGTTTTTTCTTTTCACTTGCAAGAACGTATTTTCCACCTTTATAAAATTCGCTAGAAGCAGGGTCCATTGCAATCATGATGTCTTTACCTGGTTTTGCACCAGCAGCCTTTATCGCTTGCATTATTATCTTGAGGGCATCTTCGTTGCTTGCAAGGTCAGGAGCAAAGCCACCTTCATCGCCAACTGCTGTGTTCATTCCTTTTTTCTTTAATACACCTTTTAGTGCGTGGAATATTTCGGTAACAACTCTAAGTCCTTCTGAGAAGGTTTTAGCACCAACCGGCATAATCATAAACTCTTGAAGGTCTACATTGTTGTCTGCGTGTGAACCACCATTTATGATGTTACACATTGGAACCGGTAAAGTGCGAGCTGAACAACCACCGATATATGAATAAAGTGGAAGTTCGCAGAATGCAGCCGCAGCCTTTGCAGTAGCTAGAGACACTCCTAAGATAGCGTTTGCACCGAGCTTAGATTTGTTTTTTGTGCCGTCAAGGGCAATCATTGCCTCATCAATACCAATTTGGTCACGTGCATCCATTCCAAGCAAGGCGTTAGAGATTTTAGTGTTAACATTTTTTGCAGCCTTCAAAACTCCTTTACCTAAATAACGTTTTTTGTCGCCATCGCGAAGTTCTGTAGCTTCATGGACGCCAGTTGAAGCACCGCTTGGAACTGCTGCTCTTCCGGTAATTCCAGACCCTAGGGTTACATCAACTTCAATAGTTGGGTTTCCTCGTGAATCCAAAATTTCTCTTGCCTTGATATCAATAATGTCTGACATCTAAATCTCCTTTTTCTGAAAAAAAATTAAATGTGCAATATCGCACGCTAAAAATTAGTTATCTTAAAAAGATAATCCTACATTATTTATGATGGTCGTCAATTATTTTTTAGTCTTCAATTTTCTTTTTGATTTTGTCGATAGTTAGAAACTGATGATTTTGTAAGGAATGGTGATGAATAAAATATTTAGCAAACTTGAATTAATTATCCTGTTGGTAGATTATATAGATTTTCATTTAGATGCAGACAAACGCTCAATGCTTGAGCAAATGATGTTAGAAGATTGTTCTATAAGGGAGCTGGCGGTAAGAATACGTTCTTCTGTTAATGTAAAATCTAAAAAAAGACTTTTTAATAATTTGTTGTTTCGTTTTGGCGCAGAGGTCAAGGATTGCTTGTCAGGTGTTAATATAGAAGAATACTGCAACTTGACGTTGGCTAGTGATATTATCAAACAGATAGAAAACCATATAGAAAAATGTGACTATTGCTTGTGGCGAGTGGTGCAAAATATTCGTTCCAAAAAAAATATCACTTCTACTGAAAAAATGTTGCATTCCATCGAAAGTAATCATGTGGTAAAGATTGATGAAAATGTGGTAAAACCGATTTTAGATGATAACTGCTTAGGGCAGGTGAGTGTATGTATGGCAGGATTGAGGCTCAAGCGATTTAATTTTGAGCATAAAGATTTTTCGACAATGTTGTCGGTTAGTGAAAACCTCAGCCATACTGCGGTTTCTGCGTCAATAAAGGCAGGTTGCAAATTAAAAGAAAATGTAATCCAAAAGCAAGTCATGGTAAATGATTTAAATTCTGGTAAACCACTGCTGTCATCTAAAACCGACAACGATGGCTGTTTGGTTATCCCTCGTCTCCTTCCCGGAGAATATTCAATTTTATTTGTCGAGCAAAATTTGCAGATTGAATTAAATATTAGTGCTTGACCATGAATTTCGTAGTTGGAATTTAGGTTAAAGGCCCAGTCTTACTCATCCTTTTTATTTATCATTGATTCTACTTTTTTTAGTAGTTCTGTGATTTTGTTTTTTTCAATTACCCCGAGAAGAATGCTGTATGCCTGTTTGTATCGTTTGTTTGAAATCATAATCTTACTTGCTTCGATTCTGGAATTATCAGACAACTCAATGTTATTAGGGAAGTGGGCAAAGACAAAGGCATATCGTCCGATTGCTTTGTCTGTTTCACCAATTTTTTGATGGGCACGAGCAATCCCAAAAATAGCTCTGGCTTTAAATGAGTTACTTCGTGAGTTAGTTGCTTTTACAATTTCTACCTTCCTGTCGCTTGCCATTGCTTTGCGATAATATTGATATGCTTTTTGTTTGTTACCAAGGGATTTTTCTTGATCACCAATTGCCATAAATGTTTTTGCAGCAAGTAAAAGCATCTCTTGGCGGAATTCAATATTTTTAAAAAGATTTAGTCCTTTATTGCAAATATCAATAGCTTTTTGATATTCTTTTTCCTTTATAAAGTAAAGCCCTAAGGTATTGATTGCTTCAGCTGCGCTATTTGTCTCCGAATATTGTTCTGCTAGGGCTGTTAACCCTTTGATTGTATCTGTAATGGCATTTTTGTTTTTAACAAATTCATTTTGAAAAGCGATACTGTCAAGTTCTGCTTTATAGAGGTGCAGTAAAATAGATGCATGAATTATTCTTTCGTTTTTGGTTTTTGGTAAATTGTATTCATTGATTAATTTAAAAATACCTATTGCCTTTGAGTAAAAATTATTTTTCATATAAAGTCTTCCCGCCTGCAAGATGATTTTGCGGCTTAAGTTTGGCTTGATATATGGTTTTAGAATATTGATTGCTTCTTCATTTCTGTTCTGATGACCAATAATTTTGGCAAGACTACTTGCCGAATCGAGTCTTAAGTCCATTGGCATTCTTGGTTCATTTAACAATTCTCTAAAAATGGTTTCTGCATTACCTGACATATTTAGTGCAATGTAGGTATTGCCAAGTAAGTGCTTAGAAGATAGTAATGTTTTTTGATCTGATTCAAGGCTTTGGATTCTAAGTAAATATTCAGGGATTTCTGAAAGATGACGGTGGGACTTTTGTTGGTATTCTTGAGCAAAGCTTGCTTGTTCTTGATAGTTGAATTTTATGGCAAATTCTGAGAGGATATTTCCAAGATTGTATTGTGCTCTTCCGATTTCAAGAAGGGTTTTCGCAGCATACCCTCCTCTGGGGTTTGCAGATAATGATTTCTTAAATGATTGTAACGATTTAGTGTAAAGGTTTTCTATGTATGTGCCTTGAGAATCAGTAGTCTTTGAGCTTGTTGATTTTATATTTAAAAGCGAAGCGGAGCTGTCAGCAATTGCGAGCAAGATTCTTCCCTTTAGATAAAATAATTCATCAAATCGAATATGTTCTGCAGATTTTGTCTCATATTTAATAATATTTAACGATGATTGCAGGCATTCAATCTTGTTTTTTTGCAGGAGAAGACATGCACGGTAGGTGTCCTTGATATTTAGATTTGCTGATGGTATTTGTTTATAGTTGCTTGCACCGGTTATTAAGTTTTGCATAAAGCTTTTGAAGAATGTCTCGGCATATCCGTCATCATCTGAAGGGATTTTACCAATTGCCAGCAAGCTTCTTGCCGCTCCAAATTGTGATTCTGCGAGAGAAATTTGATTTTTTAATTTTTTAGCAACAATCAAAGCTTGCTTATAAAGATAGTAGGCATTTGCAGGATTTTTGGTTTCTATTTCAATGTTTGCTAATTCAAGATAGGTTTTAAGTAGGATGTTGTGATATTTTTTTTTGATTGCTGCGTTGATTGCCTGTTTGAAGTGAGCTCTTGATGCAACATAATCTTTGATTCCATTAGTTGCTTTGCCTGCTAAGTAATTCGCATTGATATAAAAGTCTTTGTCATTCAGCAGATCTTTAATGACCAATAACCCTTCGCGGTATTCATCTAATCCGATTAGGCATTCGGCAAGTTTGTATTTTGTTTGTTTGTATCTATAATCGGTTATAGGCATCTTTTCTAAGGTTCGCCTAAAGGCTGTTGATGCGGGGATTAAGAACTTTTTTTTGGCAATTCCTTTTTCTGCAGAGGCTAACCTAAAGTATGACCATGCTGCCCCTAACTTTGCATTGTATTCGAGCTTATTGTCTAATAAATTCTTTGACGATAACTTAAATGACTCTTCGTAGATGTCTACTGCGTCTTTTAGTCTCCCGCTAAAATATAGACTTTCTGCTTGATAGAATAGAACGGTTGCAAGTAACTGATTATCAGGAAATTCTTTTTTGAAGTCTTTTGTTTTTTTGATAGCTGCATTGTATTTTCGTGCCTTATATAGGTATTCAATAAGTTTTACTTTCGCTTTAAATATTTTTTCAATATTTGAATAGTGGGTTATAAGCATTTCAAAACTTCTAACTGTTTTCTGGTATATGGGTTGTTTCTTTGTGTAATCTGTTTTTGAATCACCTATTAACCCGAGAGTGATAGCTCTGATATATCTGTTCTCAAAATCGAGTGTTCCGCGTGGGAGTTTATCTAGTATATTGTTAAACTGTTTCATCGCAATTTCATATTTTTTCAATTTTTCGGCAGAGTCTTTAGTGAAATTTGCCATTTTCAGATATGTTTTACCAAGCCAGAAGTATGCTTCAGGTTTGTATCTTCCGCGAGGATATGTTTTTATTAAATGTTTAAATAGTGCCATTGCCTCTTTTGTATATTTTTCACTATATGCCTCTTCGTATCGGCATCTTCCTAAGTGAAATTGTGCTTTTTCGATATAGATACCTTTGGGGTATTTCTTCAGATAATTGGTGAATTGTTCAAATGCCTGTTGATATTGGCTACTCTTAAAATAGATTAATGCCGGTGCTATTAGTTGACTTTCGGAAGCGGACAATTGGCTGTTGTCTTCCGCATTGATTGTTTCTTGGGAAATTAAACTAAATCCAAAAATAAAGATTGTTAATAAATAGGTAAAGGATTTCGTTTTGAGCTTATTCAATTTTCTATTTCCATAAAAATTTATTTAGTTGATTGGATATTCTTTCAGGTATTGGTTTTGGTATTCCCGATTTGTCGGTACAGGCAAGCTCAACCGTTCCTTTTGTTAATAAAATTGAATCTTTATAAACAGTGGATACAAATGTTGTGCTAGCTTTCTTTATGCAGGTCACTGTGGTTACAATTTTTACTAAATCATCATATTTTGCCGGAAGATAGAATCTGGTATCAAGCTTTCTTACCGGTAAGAAAAAACCATCTTTTTCCATATTTAGATATGAATAATCCTTATCTCTGAGTAGCTCCGTTCTCCCCATTTCAAACCATTCTGCATAATTACCATAGTAAACATAACTCATTCTATCTACTTCTCCATAGGTTACTCGATGGTCGATTGTGCAGCATTTAGAATCATTCGGGATTGGTAGATTTTTATTCATTGAAAAATTCCGCAAACATAAGATTTAAATAATATGATTTTATAAACCTCGCAAGCTTGGTCAAGGGTTATGTCGGAAGAGTAATATTATCTAAAATACTTGATAACTTGCGTGTGAACCATATATTTATTTTGCGAATAAGTTATTTAAGTTTTTAATTTTCAATCATATTTTTTACCGAAAGGATTAGAAATGGTACAAGAAGGAAATGCAGTAGCAGGAAATGCGGTTATCTTGACACAAGGTGGACCGACTGCGGTTATTAATGCCTCATGGGTTGGGGTTGTTCAAGGTTTGATGAATGCAGAACAAATCACTGGTATTTACGGCTCTATCAATGGGATTGATGGTATCTTAAATAAAAACTTTGTTGATTTGCGGGCTCAAGGTGCAGATGTCTTAGATGCAATCAGTTATACTCCGGCAACGCAGTTGCGTTCAACTCGCCATAAACCAAATGAAGAAGATAATAAGGCGATGTTGAGGGTATTTGAAGAAATGAACATCCGTTATGTCTTTGCTGCCGGCGGTAATGACACCAGTGAAAGTCTTGATATTATAAATGATGCAGCCAAACAAGAAAATTATGATTTGGTATGTATGCATGTGGCGAAGACGGTTGATTGTGACTTGATGGAAAGTGACCATACTCCGGGATATGCATCTGCTGCTCGTTATGTGGCAAATGCCTTTAGAGGGTGTGATCTTGATAATCA
>CAMZKK010000162.1 GCA_947311175.1 uncultured Planctomycetota bacterium
AAAAATTTATTTGCATCGATTTCTTCATCCACCTTTATCTTACTGTTTAAAATATTTTCATAGATTGAAAGTAGCGTTTGTCCGTATTTGTTTAAATTGTAGGTTTCTTTTATTATTTTTTGGTTGTTATTGATAGTTGATGGTTGAGCAGGGGTGAGAGATGGTAGATAGTTGCTGATTTCTTTTTTAATTTTCTCATCTTTGCAAACCTTAGAGATTAAGGCTTGTTGTAGCTCTTCATCAAGCTTACCAAAGTCAACCCCATCATCCGTAATGGTTGAATTTATGCAATCATCATAGTCTTGCTTGCTTATTTTTAATTCATAAGCAGAATAAGAATATTTTATTCCGGCAGTAATTTTTTCTTGTAGTAAATCAATATCAATGAATTCACTTTTGATATTTAACGATTGGTAAAGAGTGTCAAATGACACTCCTACATCTTCAAATTCATTTGTAATTTCAGGAAGTTTTCTGCCGATTAGTGGTTTCTCTGCGAGTGAAGCTTCAAGGAAACCTAAGCCAAATCCCTCTGCAATGCTGGTAGAGATAAATGAATCACAACTTTTTATCAATGAGTCATAATCATATTTGTTTCCGGCATCGAAGAGTATATTTAGATTTTGCCTGTTAGAAAATTCCACCCAGTCATTGTAGATAGGGATTGCGACTTGATTTTTAGGGGCAAGGGTTATTGCAAACAAATCGTCTTCTTCTGCAATAGATGACCACAAAAGCATTTCGCCAAGATTTTTTCGGCGAATGCCTCTAACCGGATAAAGAAAAAATTTACCATTGCATAGCTTTAATTCTTCGGCAGTATTGCTTGAACTGAAATCTACGGCATTTGGTAGATAGTGGAGATTTGATTTGCAGGCGTTTGCATTTGCCATAAATGTCAAATCTCGATTATTAATAAAGGCGTAATGGATATGCATTCCTTGTGGATACAGAGTTGCTGAAAAGTTATCAAGATTTTGTTTTATTAATTTATAATTATTTGCACGACCGTCTTCGGCAAAATCATGAGGCTGAAGCAATATTCTTTGTGAATCATCAGCCAAAGATTTTACCAATAATGGAGTGGTAAGGTTTTTCCCAAGTGAATGATTGTGAATATGCCAAATATCTGGCATTGAGCCAAGAAGTTGTTTCGCCTTGTCATAAGCTTGTTGTCTAAGTTGATTTGGTTTATACGAAGGCTTGTTTGTTGAATAAGCTAAGTCTTCAATCACCCCGATATTTTTAATCCCAAAATCAATCGTGGGTTCTTCTCCAACAATAACTGCTGAATTTATTCCAAGTTTATTTAATGTCTCTTGGGCATGGGATATAACCTTAGTTACTCCACCACCTCGCAAATGATAGTGAATAAAAATAACCGAATGAGGATAACTCATGCATCTAAGCCAAATTTTTCTCGATATTCTGGAATTGTAATCATTGCCGGGCGTTCTTCTTCAATAATAATTTTTTCTATTCTTTCATGTTTGTTTTCATTGCGTTGGAATTGAAACAGAGTTTTTTCAAGAGTTGGTAGATTTTCCAAAATTCCCATTTTTTTAACCCGAGATAGAAAGCATTGCAATATTCCAAAAGACATCTTTGCCAAATCCTCTGTCACTTGATTGCGATGAACTCGCTTATCGAGGTCGGTTTGAGCAAATGCGTCAAGTCCCCATTTTTGATAGACATCAAGGATGTGTGAGGTCTCAACGCCATAACCGATAGGGAAGGGGATTTCCTGTAAAACTTCACGCCTAACTGCATATTCTCCCGAAAGTGGCTGGATGATAGCAGTGAGCTCTGGGAAGAATAATGAGAACAATGGTCGGATAAGTATTTCGGTGACTCTTCCTCCACCTAATGGCTTCAGTCCCTGCGATACAGCAAGTGGTCTGTCATAAAATGCCTTAACATATTTCATTTCATCATTGTATATTAATGGGGCAACCAAGCCGTAAACAAAGTGGGCATTGATATTTTTTATATCTGCATCAATATAGACAATTATGTCGCCTTCAAGTTGATAAATTGCCTTCCATAGATTTTCACCCTTTCCTCTTTCGGGGTCTAAATCTGGTAGAATATCTGAGGCAAGATAAACATCTGCACCAAATGATTTTGCAACCTCTAAGGTGTTATCGGTTGAGCCGGAGTCAATCACGGCAATTTCATCTAAGAGGGCGTATCTATCTTGAAGCTCAGATTTGAAGATGACAATCTCTTTGCCAATAGTTTTTTCCTCATTTAGGGTTGGGATGCAAAGTGAAATTTTTAATCCCTTTTTTTCTTTTTCTTTCACAAGCTCTTCTAAATCCCAAAATTCCGAATGATGAAAGGTGTGGGTGTCGAGCCATTTATTAATATCTGTTTTCATCGCATAGTCCATTGTCAATAGCTAAAATAATTCCGATAAGTTGGGTAATTCCGGTAAATATTGGATCGATTTTTAATGAGTCCTGCGAGTCTGTTCTCTTTTCACTTTTTGTCAAACCGATTGTTATTGCCGGGATATTTTTCTCAAGCAAAACAGATAGTTCTGAGATGCTTGTATCAACTTGTGGTTTGATATCAAGTGCCTTGATGATATTCCACGATGACTTTACGAGAGGATGTGAGAATTCTAATGCTCCGGGGTGGCGTTCTGCAAAAAATTCAATATTTATTTTTGCTCCGGTGATGGATGATACCTCTTCGATTATATCTTGAATCTTGTTTTTGATATTAGTAACAATTTCACCATCTTCACTTCTAACCTCAAATCTGAGTTGAGAGTTTAAGGCAATATGATTATAGGTTCTTCCTCCTCCTCGGATTGAGCCATATATTATAGATGTTTTTGGCGTGCTCGGTAGGGGGATTGCAAGCATTTTTGAAATGATGTCATTGAGGATGATTATGGCACTTGAAAGTCCTCGTTTCTTCCAATTAAATTCATCAGTTATTTCGCACTTTATTTCACCCCTCATCATTCCGGTAGAAGAGTAGGCTAATCTGCCAAGGTGAAGCCCTTCAACACATATTCCTTTATTTATACTCATTTTTTTATTTTCAAGAAATGATTTTAAACCACCAATGTTTCCTCTTCCCAGACTTTTGCATTCTCCCATAAATATAAGGTTTGAAGAAAGGTTTAGATTTAATTCCTTTAGAATCATTGGCAGGGTTGCAAGTGCTGCCAATCCTAATGCGTTGTCACCAATCCCGGCACCAATAATTCGGTCTGGTTGGACCGCAATGGTATGGTCGATTTCAAAATCAACCGTGGTGTCGGTGTGGGCAACCAAAAGAATGTTTCGAGCGTCTTTCTTCTTTTTTTCTTTGCTGTTTGCGGTTGTGGATAAGATACCGAAGACATTGCCTTCATCGTCGGTTGAACATTCATTTAGGTCTGCCATTAAGAATCGGTCTTGCAAGCAAGCTACTCGTTCAGATTCCTCGAATGTTGGGGCAGGAATCTCGCCAATCATTATTAGATTTGCCAGTAGTAGCTCTTTGCTTGCCTTAACCTTTTTATAAATAGTTGGTAGCAATTCTACTATGTCGTTGAATTTTTTTTCCATTCTTTTATCGTATCCTAAGTTTTATGAATTTCTTCACAATATGTTACTTTATATATAAATATCAGTAAAGGTTTTAATTTGGCGAGGAGTAGTATTTGCCAAGTTTTTTCGCATAGATTTCAAGTAATTTGGTTTTTATCAATTTGTTATAATCTCGCTGATAAAGGCTTATGTATTCTTCATTTGTCAAGTCGTCATTATGATCATTAAAGTATATTTGTTTTATTGTGTCTAATGAGTATTTTTCGGCAGTTAGTTTGCTTTCCTCTAAAAATTCCAATTCATTATTTTTTAGTGTTTTTTTTAGAAAATTTTCAAAAATGATTATGGTGTCTGTAAGCATTACTTCATAGAGAATTGATGCCCTGACAAGCGATATTTTTTTAGGGTAATTGTTTATGTATTTATTTATTGCAATATTTTTTTCTTCTTTTGTCATATTCGATATTTTTTTTGTGGAATTTACAGAGTTTATTAATTTTTGTTCGACTAATTTCATCACCAGTTGAGATGCCTTGAGAACGTAGGTGTTGATCTTTGTTTTTATCTTTTCATCATTTATCCCAAGATGTTTGCATAGGTTGCAATAGCATTTTGAAACAAATTTTATATCAAAGTTTAACGGACTTTCGTTTTTTAGGTGGTGATGAGTAGTATCGCCACCTTTGATTTCTTTCACTTCTTCTTGACAAAAACTCAAAAGTTCATTGTTTAATTCTTCCGAATTTGTGCCGATAGAGAGTTCTCCGCACTTGATGCCTTTAAAATTGTATTTAACATTAATTTTACTTTTGTGTTGCATTATGGTGGTTTCTGTTAATTGAAGCTGTGCTTTTCGTTTTGGCTCAAAGAGTATTATGTCGGGGTGAAAGTTTTGTTCGATAAGGTGACGGATTAAACCGATGTGTTCGATTTCGCCTTTGTCTAATTTTTGCATATTTACCCCGGCTTCCTTGATAATAAAGAAGGAGACACGATATTGAGGGGTTGTCTTGATGAGGAATTTAATAGCTTCTTTGCTGGTCTTGTTGTCGATTACTAATAAAATTTCATAAGGCCTTTTTCTTACCTTAAAGTTATTGTCTCTGCTCCTTACGAAGGCATTGTCCTTAATTATGTAGCTGGTTCTTCGTCGTAAAGAATTAATCATTCGGTTGTCGATTAATGTTCCTTCATGGGGGTGAACAAGTATGTGCTCTGAAGTTATTATATCCTTGGCATTTTCAATAGGGACTATTTGCTGAGTTTTCCAGTTACCAGAGTCAGGTAGTTGATAGATGTCTTGCATCAAATAAAATTCACCAGCCGGAATATCAATATTGACTTCTTGAATATAAGTGGGAAGTTCAGGGAATCTGATTTTTATATATTCTTCATTTTCCTTAAGGTCAATGTGCGATGCTCTACCTTCAACATTATCTAAAACATATCTTTTATCTGAGCTGCGATTATAGATTGCACCATTCATTATGACTTCAAGGCGTTTTGAATCTGAGGTGTATTTGACTATTTTTTGAATATCAATGTTTGCATCAACATCGGCCAATCGCTTAAAATCTTCAAATTTTATTCGCAAAGTTATTTTCCAGTTTAAAAGGTGAATGTTGTTTTTTGTCTATTTATCTTCAAAGTTTCTTTTTTATTACAGAGACAGTTCTTTTTTTAAATACGATTGGGTCAATGTCTATACTTATCTTGAATGGTCCAATATCCGGTGACATCAACACGGAGTTATACTTAAGAATACATTTAAGAAAAATATTGTCATCATCTGTCAATTTCATATTTTTAAAAATCGGGCGATAGGCATTTTTGTTTTCACTTTTTATGGTCAAATGGGTGTTCTTTGGTTTAGGAATGAAAAGTCGATATTCTTCACCAGATGCACCTTTGGGGTATGAGCATAAAATAGTGCGTTCACCCGAACTCGGCTCTACTGTTATCTTTGTCGTTAGCGGTTCACCAATGGTTATAATTGTGGTTTTTCCTGCCCGTACAGTGAATTTGCCACCTTTGGCAAAAAATGCATACTTGTTACTATCCTTGTCTGTAAGCTTTATCATTCCACCTGCGATGGTATATTTTCCTTCCGGGATGGTTACACTTAGGTAATGTTTGATTTTTTTCGTTCCGCTATTGCCCTTTATTCCAAACATTGGATAGAAATCATCATCATTATTTTTATCAGTATTTTTTAATTGAGCAAGAAGCATTTCGGCGTTAGTTGCAGCAAGCTTTACTTGCACCTTGCCGGTTTTGACAGAAACCATAGTTAGGTTTAGAGTGTTTTTATTGCTTTTGGGGGAGCGTTTTATTTCTTCATTGATGGTATATACTTTATCTTTTATGCAGATTTTGCTACCTATGGTTGAAATACAATTTTCTCCAATCTTTATTGAGTCAATGCCTTTTTCTGCATATATATTGTTGAGATTGTCGTCATAAAGAATTATTTCTGAATTGTTGATTTTGCAGGTGAGGGTGGTTATTGATTTTAAGTATCCCCAACTTTGAGTTTCTTCCCTTCTGGGAAAAATCAAGGCAACCTTTGTTTTGAGTCCTCGTTTTTTTAAACCTTTCGTCCATGCCTCGCTATCATAGATGAAAAACGTGGCACTTGGCTTGCTGATTATTGCGTTATAAAGTTTTTTTGTTTCTTTTGAGTTAATTATAGAGGGAATTGGATATGAGTATCCTTGGCGGTAATGTTTGTTCTTTTTGAGCTTTCCATCGGCGACACGGTATTCTTTAGTGTTTGTTTTTTTTGCAGTTTTTTTCTTACCTTTGTTATCGTTGGATTTTCCAGATAAAAAAAGTTTTAGCCTAATGTTTAATGGTGCTAATTTCTTTATTTCTTTTGAAGATAGTTTTGATTCTTGAACCCAGAATTCAGAAAGCTTATCGGAAATAGGTGGCATATATATCGTAGTTTTGAACTTTTTGTTTTCTCTAAAGCGGTTTGTTTCTAATAAAAAGTAGAATGAATTGTTGCCAATATAAATGTCACCAGCTGTGAGTTTGTTTTTATCTTTAATGATTGGATTAAATTGAATTGCTCCGGGCATTGAATCAATATCTGAAAGAATCATTGTCGGAATCTTAGATGGCAGTATTTCGTTGGCGGTCGAGTTGTTGAACTTTGTTTTAAGTTTAATCGAGAGTGTCTTTTCTGCACCGTAAGTGCTTAGTGCTGTGAATACAATAACGAAGGCAACGATTATTGAGACTTTCTTTGACATAGTAATCCTTTCTCGTTGAAGTAAAATAATATATTATTGTTTTATTATTATATTAAAGCACCTATCGATTTCAACTATATTACTACAACGCGGGACACACAAAGCCTCTTTGTGTGTCTAGCATCCTTATAGAACGATTAAAAAAAAAGACCAAAGTCTTGCAACTTTGGTCTTCTTTTGCATGTTCTTTTTCGTTTTAGATATTATAAAAC
>CAMZKK010000163.1 GCA_947311175.1 uncultured Planctomycetota bacterium
TACAAAAAAGGGCTTAAACTAACATATACTTTGGATTATGCTGAAAGCAAACTAGCACAAGGAATGACCGAAATTGAGATTACTCCCGAGACTTTTGTCTCTGAGCTTGCCCCTGCTAGAACATTCTGCATGGAAGAGCATGTTGATGCAATGAAAGAACAAGGTTGTGGGAAAGGAGCAACTACCGACAACACCTTAATCTTAAAGAAAGAGTCGGTTGTTGACAATGAGCTTAGATTTGAAAACGAGTGTGTTAGGCATAAAATATTAGATTTGTTGGGTGATGTCTCTGTCGTTGGAAGACCTTTATGTATGCATATTGTTGCATTAAAAGGTGGGCATAGTTTAAATGCGGAATTTGTTAAAGCTCTGGATAAAGAGATTTTTAGGGATGAGCATCCTCGAGGTTTAATGGATATTAGAGAAATAGAAGCAACCCTTCCACATAGATACCCATTTTTATTAGTTGATAGAGTAACTGAGTTGGTTCACGGAAAAAAGGTTGTTGGGTATAAAAATATTACTAGAAATGAAGAGTTTTTTGAAGGTCATTTTCCAGGACAACCGGTTATGCCTGGGGTTTTACAGATTGAGGCAATGGCACAAACTGCAGGGATTATGCTTTTAAAAAGTCTTCCTGATAGCAGTAATATGCTTGCAGTTTTAATGAGTGTTGATAAAGTGAAGTATCGTCGTCCGGTAGTACCGGGTGACAGATTAGAGATGACAGGAGTTATGGAAAAGATTAAAGGTCGAATTGGAATTGTTAATACAACCGCGAGGGTTGACGGCGATGTCAGTGCTCAGGCAATAATAAAATTTGCCTTAGTTGACTCTGATGATTATACATAAATATTTAATAAAAGGTAAGCAGGTAAATATGAGTTCAAAAATACATCCTACTGCAGTTATTGAAAAAGGTGCACAAATTGGCTCTGGAGTGGAAATAGGTCCATTTTGTGTGGTTGGTTCTAAGGTTGTCATTGGTGATGATTGCAGAATATTGCAAAATACATCAATTATAAACAATACCACCATTGGCAAGAATAACATCGTTCATCCAGGTGCGGTTATTGGTGGTGAACCACAAGATTTGAAATATACCGGTGAAAACAGTGAAGTAATTATTGGTAACAACAATACTATTAGAGAGTGTGTTACAATCAATTTAGGAACTGTTGGTGGTGGAGGAAAAACCATACTGGGGGATGATAATTTAGTAATGGCATATACTCATATTGCCCATGATTGCATCTTAGGAAACAAAATAATTCTTGCGAATTTGGTTCAATTAGCAGGGCATATTGTTATTGAAGATGGTGCTATTTTGTCTGGACTTGCTGCTGTTCATCACTTTACTACTATTGGAAGATTGAGCTTTATTGGCGGACATAGTGCGGTTAGGCGTGATATCCCTCCATTTGTTTTATTTGAGGGTAATCCGGCGAAAGAACATGGTTTGAATCTTGTTGGGCTAAAGAGAAATGGGCTCTCAAGAGAATCTATTAGAGCAATAAAAAATGCGTATAAATTATTTTATCGTTCGGATCTTAATCGTCAACAAGCGATAGAAAAGGTTAAAGAGGCTGGACTCATAGATGTGCCTGAAGTTGCTGAACTTGTTCAAAGTTTTGTGAATAGTGAAAATGGCAGACAGGGTAGGGCGCTCGAAGCAAGTCGTTCAACAGATATATTTACTGTTGCCCCGAACAAAAGTAAAGAGTCAATGGCCACAATATCCAAGGAATAACAATATGCAGTGTCCTTTGTGTGGTTCTCGAACCTTGATGCGTGATTATGCTTCGGCAAGAGGGTATGCTCTTGTTGTTTTTGGGGCACTCCTTTTAGTGCTTACTAAATTTGTCCTACCGGCTATTCAGCCACTTTTTTTAACGCTCAACGGTGGCAATAGCTCAACTATGATATTCACAGATGGTATTGATTATGCCATTAAACAGCTTTTTATGGTTGGGGTTATTTCTTCCTTTTTTGGTGTATTTGATATTGCAAAAAATCAGAATAAATTCTGTCTTGCTTGCGGATTTAAGGGAAGATTCCATTCTAAAAAGTTTGATGCAAAGACCAGCAATGCTCTTGAATCATTTAAAGCTACCGATAACGCTAAATCTAATAATTTGTCGATAAAAAATAAAAACAATAAAATTTCACCGAAACAGCCAATTCTTCCATTGATTAAAATGTTGTCGCTCAAAAACAAAAGCAAGCGTGATGATGCATTAAATACTTTAAAGTATATTACTGGTAAGAATTTTGGTGAAAACCAAGAGCGATGGGAACAATGGCATAATGAAAAAAATAAGGCGGACAAGGATAGCGACAATGAATGAAGAAATAGAACGAGACTTACTCGCTTTATTGGTTTGCCCCTTAACGAAAGAAAAACTAGTACAAGATGGCGATTGGTTAGTTTGTAATTCCTCAACTCCACGCAGGCGTTACCCTATTCGAGATGGTATTCCGGTTTTGCTTTCTGATGAGGCTGAAGAGCTTGAACATATCTAGGTAGTTGGGATTTAGAAGCAAGTGTTTTTTTAATTAAATTTCGTATCAACTGCGAAATTTATGTTTAACAACAAAATATGGAGGCAAGAACCATTATGGCTCAAATGGATGTTCTTTTTCGAATCATGGTAGAAAAAGAAGCAAGCGATTTACATATCTGTACAGGTCAAGTCCCGATGCTTCGTCTTCACGGTGATATTGTTTCGATTGAAGATATGGGGGTTGTTAGTGCTTCTGATGCCGAGAGTGTGTTATCGGAAATAATGCCTGAAAAAAACAAGCAAGAATTTGCAGATTGCAATGATACTGATTTTGCCTATGCTCTTGAAGGACAAGGAAGATTTCGGGCAAATATATTTATGGATAGAAAAGGCTGGGGTGGAGTTTTTCGCTTAATCCCGAGTGAAATCCTTACTTGTGAACAGTTGGGACTACCGAAGGCAATGATTAATCTTTGCTTCTTACCCAAGGGGTTGGTTTTGGTTACAGGACCAACCGGTAGTGGAAAATCAACTACGCTGTGTGCCTTGGTTGATCATATCAACAAAAATCGTAACGACCACATTTTGACAATCGAGGATCCGATTGAGTTTGTTCATGAAAACATAAATTGTCTTGTTAATCAACGGGAGGTTGGAACCCATACCAATGGTTTTGGACCTGCACTTAGAGCGGCACTCCGTGAAGACCCTGATATTATTCTTGTTGGAGAAATGAGGGATCTTGAAACTACTGCGATTGCGATTGAAACTGCAGAAACGGGACACCTTGTTTTTGGAACTCTGCATACAACAACAGCGGCAAGTACGGTTAATCGAATCATCGATCAATTTCCTGCTGATCGGCAGGAGCAAATAAAGACAATGCTTGCTAGTTCTCTAAAGGGCGTAATTGCTCAGAACCTTCTCAAGAAAAAAGGTGGTGGAAGATTAGCAGCGCAAGAAATCTTAATAATTACTAGGGCAATATCTTCGATGATTAGGGATGGCAAAACGCAACAAATTGAATCAGCAATGCAGGTTGGTGGTAAATACGGAATGAGATTACTTAACGATGTATTGCAGGAAATGGTGAAGGCAGGTAAGGTTGAGCCGGAGGAAGCATTCAGTAAGGCTGCTGAAAAAGGAGAGTTTCTTAAAAAACTCCAAGAAATAGGAATGGCTGGTAATTTGGTTGCAGAGATGTAAACTAATTGAGTGCAAACCTAAATTCCACAGTTGGAGTTTAGACGCATGTTCCCTTTTGGGGAATAGCAATTAATAATTAATAATGAAAAATGAAAAATGAACAATGAAGGATGAACAATGAAGGAAACTCTAAGAGCAATATTTAATTAAAATCCGATTTAACTGCGGAATTTAGGATAAAAGGGGGATATTTTGAGCACAATCAAATTAACTGAATTTGCAAAAACTGAAATCGATAAGGCATCTGTTGTTGCAAAATATCTCTGGGATAAAAACTGGACCGAAAGAAATGCAGGAAATTTATCCATAGACTTTACTGATGCAAATCTTGATATTCCTTCAGATTTAAAAGAATTTAGGTACATTGAAAATTCAGAAATTCCGAAGGACGCAATAGGACTTACGGTGTTTATTACCGGAGCTGGGGAAAAACTTAGAGATTTGTCTAATCCAGAAAAATGTAGTTGCGTTCTAAAGGTTTATGAAGGTGGCTATTATATTCTCTGGGGTGGTCAAGCCAATGATTTTAAAGCCACAAGTGAATTGATTCCGCATTTGCAAATACACATAACAAACCGCAATGCAAACAATAGGAATAAAGCTATTATGCATGTCCATCCAATTGAATTGATTGCTCTTTCGCATCATCCTGTGTATGGCTCAGATTCAGAGTTGTTTAATAGAACATTATGGTCAATGTTGCCGGAGGTTCGATTGTTTGTACCAAGAGGAATTAAGCTTTTGCGATATGCCTTGCCTGGTTCTAAAAAATTAGCTAAAGAGACGGCTGAAGCATTGTTGGAAAATGATGTCGTGGTTTGGGCAAAGCATGGAGTAACGGTTGCTGGTGCTGATATTCAAGAAGCATTTGATTTTATCGATGTTGCAAACAAGGGGGCTTCTATTTTGTTAAAATGTTTGAGTTGTGGATTTGTTCCTGAAGGCATGACTGATGATAATTTGCGAGAATTAGAGACCACATTTGATTTGTGATTGAGTATCAATTTTTAATTGAATTCGCATCAACTGTGAAATTTAAGGTAAACTTTTTTCTTTTCATTTAATCTCGATTAAGGTATAAGTAAAATGAGGTTAGATTTGTTTTATTGTTTTAGGATTAAGGTGCATTATGGCAGATGATAGTAATGATGGTGCAGGTTTTCTAAGAGGGCATGTTGAACCTGAAACTCTAAAAAAAGACATTTCTCAAAAGAGTGAAATAAAAGAAACGCCTAACTCTATTTCAGGGACTGCAAGTTTTTTGAGTGATGTATCTACAGGTGCGGAGGATGTGAAAAGTAATAATAAAAAAAATGAAAAAATTAACAAAGATGAGCTTTCTGATGGATTAGGGTTTCTTGGTGAAACAATAACTGGTACCAATGAGTCAGATTCTTCATCTTCTATCGATTCACTTATTAACGACATCTCTGCTACTGAAAATGTAAAATTGAAAACAGATGTAGCAGATGGAGATATTCAAGAGAATAATCCAATCGAAAAACCTCAATCTCTTCCTGATGGCAATGCCCCTGCTTCAGAGTTTTTTGAACGTGCAAATGAACTTGTTGCACAAGGGTTTAATAATTCTGCAATAACGGCCTATCGTAAAGGTATTGATAAACAGCCAAATAGTCCGGTAGCCATTAATAATTTAGCAATGATTTATATTGAAATGGATCGCTTAAATGATGCTCAAATCGAAATTGAACAGGCAATTCGTAATGGTGTCGAAACCCCTGAAATCTACAGTAATCTTGGTTATGTTTTGCGTAAAAAAGGTGATAATGTCAAGGCTGCGGATGCCTATCAAAAATATCTTGAATCTTCTAACAAGATAGAAGATGCTGAAAAAATAAGAAACTGGATATCTTCTGTGCGAAATGATACTTCGGTTGATGGACAACAGGATTCTACTATTGCAGGCAGTCAGGAACATGAGCTGTTAAGTCGGGCTGATGCCTTGTATGATAGTGGTAATTTTGATGATGCCATCAATACTTATAATAAAGTATTAATGATTGACCCCAATAGTGCTACCGCACTTTTAGGCAGAGGCAAAGCAGGGGTAAAGGCTGGACTTTTACAGGAAGCAGTGGTCTCTTTACAAGAATCTATTTCTATTGGAAATTTAGAAGAAGAGGTTTATTATATCCTTGGATTTACGTTGAGGAGTCTTGAGAAAAATAAAGAAGCGGCTTCTGCGTATGAAAAATATCTTGAAATTGCTCAGAACCAGGAAAATGCGGAAAAAATCAAGGATTGGATCAAGAGTGTTAGGGTATTAGATAATTCTTCACTTCAAGAGGCATTAGGCAAGGTAGATGATAAAGGTAACGATTCAGAAAACAATTCATTTAAAATAAAAAAACAGCCTGCTTGGGCATCGGCAATGGAGGAACCCACGTATTCTACAGAGCATTTGGTAGATACAGGAGATAACGTTGAAGCTGAAGTTAATGGTGAGATATTATTTGAGATTGAAGATGAAAAAAAGATAAATCCTCAGTTCTCGGAATCAGAAATACCTAGTCTTGATTCAGCTAAAGATGCCTTAGAGAATGAAGATGTTGACACTGCAA
>CAMZKK010000164.1 GCA_947311175.1 uncultured Planctomycetota bacterium
AAGGGCTAATTTCAGTTTCATCATTAATAAAATCAAAATCATGTTTAAGTGCAAGCACTACATCTTCAAGAGAATCTTGAATCATTACAAATGAAGTAACTCCCAGTTGCTTCATTACCTTGTAGCAAGTGTCGTGTTCAACCCAAACAGATAAGTTTGAGCCAGTATCTTTTAGCTTTGAGTTAAATTTACCAATTGTCCCAATAAACATAGATGAGACCCATTCTGTCCTAATCATTAGGCATATTTTCATTTTGTTTTTGGTGTTAAATTTTTTGACCCATTTTGCAAATTTTTTAGAAAGGGCAAAATCTCCTTTTCCTTTAATTTCAATATATGTTATTTCACCATCTACTCGTTGTGAGATGCCACTACCTTTGGTTTTTTTATATAAGATTGCCTTTGAGCATCTACCGTCTGCGGAATATTCTAAGGTATCTGCAATTGACAAGATTTGCATAATTCCCCGTCTTCGCTCTCTGTTTACCGGTTCTTTCTTTATTTTATTTAACATCTCTTGGGCCTTAAAACCAGGGCCTTGATCCTCCACGGCAATTCTAAAAAAGGCATCATTGAGGGTTAAATTAATCGTAATAATGCTACTTCCTTTATGTTTAGCTCCATGATCAAAAGCATTTGCCACTAATTCTTCAAATAATGTGTTAACATATCCGTGAAATTCATGCCCACCATCTTTTTCAAGTTTTTCATCTAACTTCTTGGCAACTAAATATACATTCTCTTGCTCAGTTGAACGTAATCTAATTTCGATAGAGGTTGAATCGTTCCAATCTAAAAGTTGCTCTTCAATTGGTCTTACCTTTTCAATGCTTTTTAGAGATTGCTCAATTACCTTATCGTCTGCCCCAAATTCATTAATTACTTCATCAGGAGTTTGAAATCTATTTTCAGCTTTTTTTTGAGTCATTTTTCTTACTAAGTGGCATAGCATATCATTAGCAGACTCATTTATTTCTTTTACCGAAGGGACTTGATTATTGATGTGCATCGAAATAGTCTCAAAAGAAGTTTCACCAACAAATGGCGGTTTTCCGGTGAGACATTCATAAAGGACGCAACCAAGGCTATAAATATCTGAGCGAATATCTATATTTTGTTTGCCTGCTCCTTGTTCTGGTGACATATAGGCAGGAGTACCAAGGGTTAAGCCAGTGGTGGTTAAAGATGAAGATTTTGGGCTAATAACTCTAGCAAGCCCCATATCAATCAATTTTACTATTCCGTCTGGACGAATGAGTATATTTTTAGCACTAACATCCCGATGGACAAGGTTGTGTTTATTGGCATGACTTAGTGCTCTACATACCTGAATAATAATATCTGAAATTTTTTCTTCAGTAAGATTTCCTTCTCTTACTTTTTGATATAAAGTTTCTCCCTCAATAAATTCCATACTTATAAAATGTTTACCTGCATCAGAGCCAACCTCATAAGCGGTTGCAATATTTAGATGATTGAGTTTAGCAGCCATTCTCGCTTCACGTTCAAATCTACTAACATATTCAGCATTGCGGCTGAGGCTTGGTTTTAAAACCTTGAGAGCTACAATTCTGTCCATTGATGTTTGTCTCGCAAGATAGGTTGTCCCCATTCCACCACGACCAAGTTCTTGTAAAATCTCATAGTTGCCAATATGTTCTTTGTTTGATGGTGGCTTAATTGATTCTGATAAAATTTTTCGCTGATCAGGAGTTATCCATCCGCGAGAGCTGAGTGTTTCTGGAAGATTTTTAAATTCATTTGTTGATTTATACATATCTTCCAAGAGTCGTTTGCATTGATCATGGGTAATCAGCTTTCTTTCATAGGCGTGTCTAAGACATAGCATACTTCTAGGATGTGGAATATTTTTTATATTTAAAATTGCGTCTGAATGTTTACTAGTGGGGTCTAATAAATACACACACGGATGCCAGAAATTTTGAGAGATTATCCAAGTTGGAGTATTCTTTTTTATAATATTGTTTGTTAGTAATGTTTTAATCTTATTTTTTGTTACAGGACCTTCTATCCACTTGTTCTTGAGATAATATATTTGCATTCGCTAAATCCTGAGTTGTCAGTAAATTATTAATATTTTTAATTTTGCTAATTTGACACTATTTAGTCAATTTTAAAATAAATAAAAAAAGCTCTTCGTATTTTTGAAGAGCCTTTTATTTTATTTGGTCGGGGTGATAGGATTTGAACCTACGACTTCCTGCTCCCAAAGCAGGCGCGCTACCAAGCTGCGCTACACCCCGTATTTTTTTCAATACTAATGATTAACAAACATATTAGAATTGAGTTATACAAGATATAGTGATTTATCAATATGTCAAGTGGATTATTGAAAAAGTCTGGTAAGTAATGTTATAATTCCTATAATAATTTTAAAGCATAATAATTATAAAATACATTATCATAAGGATATTTAATTGAAGTTATCAAAAACCGGAGTTTTTAAAAAGTTATCAACATCTCCACAGAGGAGTTGGATGCTCACGCCAGACCCAGGCAATATAAGAAAAAAGATTGCAAAAGAGTTATCTATTTCAGAAATAACAGCTAGAGTGCTTACCTGTAGAATT
>CAMZKK010000165.1 GCA_947311175.1 uncultured Planctomycetota bacterium
AAATATAATTTTATTACGTGCCACATCAAACAATGCACGATTACACTTAACGAGCACAGTCGTTCCTGGTCGATTGGTTGAGGAGCCCTGAGTCAAGACAGATGAAATACTTTCATTGAGTCGAGGAGGTTCAAACCTCCTAAAAAATACATTGCCCTTACACTCCGCACTAATTAATGTCAACCCCTGATCTTCAGTCGACACCCTTCTGTCGGTGCGATCAACAGCTAACAACACCTCAATCTGTTCACATCTACCATATAAAGTATGTTGGATTAACTCAACTCCTCGATTAAAAACAATTCTCCGTTTTGTGAAATTATAAACCATTTCACCCTTATATCTAATGATATAATCCATAGGATGCATACCTGGGGATAACTCCTCATCTCCTTCCCCTACTCTTGCATTTCTACGTTTAGACCAAAGTGATTTTTCTGCCGCACTTGCCGAGATATACAGAGTGCCAGGACCTTCCGCCTTTACAACATTGTTTCGATGATAAAGGATAAACCTAGGCGCCTTCAATAAAACTCCCTGTAAATCTCTCAACTCTGAATTTTCAACAGAGCTAAGGGTTATACTGGCGTTTTCTCTAAGCATAATAGCCTTATCAGCAGTTGCTACCCTACCAATAGTCTTTACCTTAACATGACCTGTCATAAGTGCAGAATTAATACTGGTGTCAAGTAGCTCAGTCCCTTCCGACTCACCAAGCGCTTTCCTTTTTTTAATCTTATCTCCAAGGCTTTTTGCTCTACCCAACTCTGTTAAAAGAGCATCGCCAAAAACACTCATGTCTTGCCATCGCAATTTAATTCCACGATAAAATTGTGCCCTTGCTGGTTTTCCCGGTACCGTAGAATAAATCAACCGCCCTTTAAAGCTGACCCTTGCCGAACGGCTAATTACACCGGTATCATCCATCTCTGCAAGCGTCAATTCTCCCGGACCATCACATTCAATTCTATTTTTTTCCTGATAATCAACAATTCTTTCGGCAGATAAAGAGCTACCTCGTTTTTCCCAAACTCTCGCTTTAGTTATTCCGTCGCCAAGCAAAGTTATGCTTTTTTCATCAATATCATAAATCATTCGATCTGAACTTGAGTGCTTACCCGCAGCATGCATTCTTACTTTGTTCCTAGCCACAAGTTGCTCAAGCCTTAATCCAACATTTCTTTCAACCGATGTAATATTTTTAGCAACTTTTTTTTCAGCCATAAGAACATCAAGTCTGCCGGAATGCAACACCAATTCATCTCTAGTAAGGATTACATCTTCGGTAAAAACAGCCTTTTGATTTGATTCATCATAGACCATCTTTTCCGCATATCTAACGATTGTCGCATTTTCAATCTTATGTTCACCACCGAAACTAATATCAGCATTTTTTCCTTCGTAAAAGACAGCCTCACCATCTCCTTCAGCACGAATAATATTGTATTCTTTAGCCGTTTTATCAGAAGGAGTAATTCTAATACTGGTAATTTTTGCAGATCTAACCATGCTCTTACCTGGTTCAATAATTACCGGATCAGGTGGTCCGGACAAAGTCATCATTTGCCCAACGGTATCAAACACTGCTGTTTGTGAAATAGCTGTTCTGCCGTCGGAGGTTTTAATCTTAACATTGCCAACAGCAGTAACTTTTGTTACCCCTAATGATTTTCTGTTTTTATCTCCTCTTGCCTTCTCTTCTGCCTCAACAACCAAGGTTTCACTCTCTAAGGTAAAGTCATTTCGTTTAAAAGTAATCCCACCTGAGAATTCTGCAATCCCCCGTGCTTGATCATACTCTAAGCGATCTTTGTAGGTAACAAACGTCTCTTCATTCGTTAGCTTATTTTTACTCTTAATGCTGGGGCTTTTCATTCTTGCCTTGAGTCGAGCAATCCCAAACTTACGACCCTTACCAGTAGCCACAAGTTTACCGGTAGCCTTTTCAATATTTATAGTTTCATCCGAGATAAAATCTTCACCGTATTTTACCACCGGCATCTTATAAACAGAGCCGGTCAAAACAATAATTCCGGTATCGTCCTCATATACCGCTGCCTCCCCAAACGCTTCGTAAGCAGAACCAATCTTGGGATTTTCACCACCTGTTAATCTGACATTTCCTTCAGCATAAAGCTTATTTACTTTTGATTGATTTTTCATTGCCTTACTACGAAGACTAACCATGAGATTGTCACTATTCATCGTGTCTAAATCACGAACAACCCTGACATCTTTGGCAAAAAACACAGTATCAGGATTCAGTTTATAAATCGCTTTTCCATCACAAGTCACATAAATAGTCGAGGTTTTTTTATAAGGAGAAATCACTCCATTTTTATTTTTACTAACCGATACTATCGACATTTTGACATCTTTTTCTAAAATAATACGAGCGGTATTTCTATCATTTTTGTCTAATAAAAAATATGTCAAATTTGTGCCTTCAAGAATATCCTTGTCCCTAACAACCGTCACCTTACCCTTACTGGTAAGGGTTTGGAATTTATTATTCCAATCTGCCTTGTCACACCGAAGCTGGGCATCAGGAACTCGAAGTGGCACCTTACTTCCTTTAGGAAGAAGGTCAATATACCGAACAACCAAAACATTTTGTTCAAGTGTGGCTATTCCCGTTTTAGGATTGTATGTTGCAAAGTCACTAGTAACTTTAAATCTAAGAGGGGGCTGTTTGTCAATATCAACATTCTTTGTGTTTTGACTATCAATCTCGATGCGTTCCTTTTTCTTCATCGCTTCATCATAAACAAAGATAGTAACACCGGTCATTTTCGTATTACCCAAAGTACCGGTCATGGCACTTTTCGCTCGCAGCTCAAACTTTAATCTACCGTTTTCCCTAACAGGAATTCGCATATCCTTAAATTCATCTTGAACAGTTGTCGCAGCCATCACAGTATTAACAAACCCTGAGAAGAGAAAGCCAACCAATAATATTTTACTAATAAACGAAATTCTCAATTACAATCCAATCTAAAAATATCTCTTAAGTATTAAATCCCACTTCTGTTGTTTTTTCAAAATGGTCTCAATAATTTCTCGCACTGCCCCATTGCCACCTGTAGATATTGTCGTAAAATCAGCGACATCCTTCGCTTCATCAACACCATTATCCACAGTAAAACTTAGCCCACATCGGCGCATCACAGGAATATCCGGCAGGTCATCTCCGACATAGCAAACCTCATTTTCCTTAAATCCACTCGTAGATAGAAGTTCTTCAAATCGTGGAAGCTTGTCCTTTGCCCCTTGATATACATACTTAATACCAAGTTCTTTTGCCCTACGAAGAACGATGTCTGACTCTCTGCCCGTAATAATTGCGACCTCACCACCAGAGCGCAACCAATATTTAATGCCGGCACCATCTTTCACATCAAAACTTTTAATCTCGCGTCCGTCATCAAGATAGGAAATTTTCCCATCGGTCAAAACCCCGTCAACATCAAGGGCTAACAATTTTATGTTTTCAAATCTATTTATATCCATACTCAATTTATATTCTTTCAATATTGACAAAAAACTATAGACTAAGTCTAAATCAATAGAGATTTATGTCAATATAATGTTGTTTTTTTAACATATAATCATTATCCTAAGTTCACTGTAGATGAATTTTAAACCTAATATATGCAAACAAATAAAACCCTTGAAGAATGAGAAAACAATGAATTTTTATGAAATATTATGGGTAGTATTAATCCCTATCTTGAAAATGGGCTCAATTATTGGCGGGAGCTATGCTATATTTAAATACAAATTACTAAGCTATAAGATACACAATATCCTATCAAAACTGGTCCTCTACATAACCCTCCCGATGCTACTTGTGTCGTCATTAATAATGGCTACCGACCTGCTTGATAAATATCCTCATTGGTATTGGTTGCCGATTATTGCGGTTATTATAATGTGCGTTAGTGGCTTTGTTGGCAGAACGATTGCAGGGTTAACGCTCAAGAAGAAAAAGCTGATGACCATTTGCTTTGTAATGTGTTTCTTTCATAATGCAGGTTATTTTCCATTAGTCATTGTCGCTGGAATATTTCCAAAACTACCTGACTTAGGAACACTGGTAATGATCTCAGTAATTGGGGTAAGTCCCCTGCTCTGGACACTTTCACCATATTTGATTTCAGAGAAAAGCGATGGAAAAATAAATCTAAAAAAAGTAATCAACCCTCCGGTAGTTTCAGTAATTTTAGGATTAACCCTAATGATGCTAAATATTCATGATACGTTAATTAATATTCAAATATCGTCATACACATTAATAGATTTAATTGTAACACCAATGCGATCTGTTGGCGGACTTACCGTCACCATTATTTTAATAGTCTTAGGCGGCTCACTATCAAAAATAAAGGTAACAAAACCATCCGAGCCGAGATTTCTCATTACCTACTTATCAACCAAGTTGCTAATAATTCCGGCTATCGGATTTCTTGTTATCCCCCACCTACCACTAGAACAGGGACTAAAGATTGTGCTTTTGGTCTCAACAATGCAACCAACCGCACTAGCAATGACTGTCCAAGCAAAAGAATTTGCCCCAACAGATATTGGAGAGGTAATTAGTGAATCATTGCTTTATGTCTATATTTTATGTGGAATTACTTTAACCATCTTTCTAACTATTTTAAAAATGATGATTAGTAGCAATGTGTTATAATTTTAAATTAAATTTGTTGATTGCTAATTTGAAAATCTTACTATAATAAGAAAATTTATTTATTTTAAGGTTTATAAATATTGCCTTTAGCGTGAGTTCAAGAACAATCATTTTTAACTTTTAACTTTTAATTATTTCAAGGAGTAAACTGTGGCACTTGCATCAGCAGCCATTATTGGTCGTCCAAATGTTGGAAAAAGCACAATCTTCAACACCATTGTTGGACGGAGAATAAGTATAGAAGACCCCACGAGTGGGGTTACTCGTGACCGAATACTTCATCCGGTAACCTTTGAAGGTCGCACTTTTGACCTAATAGATACCGGTGGAATCGGAATGGTTGATGTGCAAGATCTTTCGGTTGATGTAGAACTGCAAATAGATATTGCCATCAAAGAGGCAGATGTATTGGTTCTTATTCTTGATTGTCGAGATGGCATAACACCATTAGATATTGAAATTGTTGAAAAGGTCAGACGGCTCAACAAGAAAATTGTAGTAGCTGCTAACAAAGCGGACAATGATAAAGTCGAAATGGATGTTGTTAATTTTCATAGCCTTGGGCTAGGAGAAGTGCTACCTATCAGTGCACAACAAGGTCGAGGGCTTTCAATCATGCTCAGTGAAATTGTGGAGCAACTTCCAGCAGATAAAGAAGAGCCTGCATACGAAGGTGAACCACTTAAAATTGCATTTGTTGGCAAAAGAAATGCTGGCAAAAGTAGCATCATCAACAAATTGGCTGGGGCAAACCGAGTAATTGTTTCAGACAAACCCGGCACAACCAGAGATGCGGTTGATGTTATATTCAAAACAGACAAAAGACATTTCGTTGCGATTGACACCGCAGGACTTCGCAAGCGAGGAAAGATTGACAATGCCATCGAGTTTTTCGGTCATGTCAGAAGTGAACGCTCTATCAGAAGAGCAGATGTTGTAGTCTTAATGATTGACGCATCTTTGCCAATAAGCAAGGTTGATAAAAGAATTGCCGCATTAATCCTTGAAGAATTTAAACCTTGTGTAATTGTTATCAACAAGTGGGACCTCGCGGTAAAAGCACGACCAAACATAACCAGTGAGGAATATCATGATTATCTTCTCAAAGAACTCCCGGGACTTTATTTTGCCCCTCTAACAATCACAAGTGCCCTAAATGGGGATAATGTGTGGAGCACAATAAATCTTGCATTTGAACTTCACGCTCAAGCGACAAAGGAAGTATCTACCGGTCAAGTAAATCGTGCAATCCAAGCAGCATACACCAAAAAACGTCCACCAATGGTAAAAGGTAAGGCATGTAAAATCTACTATGCAACGCAGGCTGAAATTTCACCACCGACCTTTATCGTTTTTTGTAATCGTCCAAAATTAATTGACAAAAACTATCTACGATACCTGTCCGGACAAATGAGGACATCATTGGGATTTGAAGAAGTGCCACTGAAGTTTCAGATTCGAAGTAGCCATGAGGGTAAGTTTTAATTAGGAATTAAAACTTACCTAATTAAGAATTAAAAGTTAAAAATTAAAAATGATTGTGACGCAGAGCGTTGCTGTCATTTACCGCAAGCGTTTTCGACACCGCTTGCGATTAATATAGAGCCTGTCCGAAAAAAACATATTTTCCCAAAATGGTGAAAAATGGTCTGAAAAATTTTGGGTAAATGGATAAGGGGTTTACTTGTTTCTGTTTTG
>CAMZKK010000166.1 GCA_947311175.1 uncultured Planctomycetota bacterium
AGTATATTTTAGCATTTGTTTTAATTACAGTTTAGTGCCCAGTATTGAATAGATTATCGTTGTTCAATTTAACAGAATTTTATTTGTTTCGTAAACATGATTATTTTCCCGTATTTTCACCCTTGTTTTTCTCTTCAGAGACATCTCTTTTATCGCTCATTTCATCCCTGTCATTTTTGTCAGGAATGAATTCTTCGGCATTATCCAACATTGCGTTATGACGTGCACGAATTAATTTTAGTCTCAAATCAGAGTTAAATTTTATTTTCTTATCCTTCTTTTCTTTTTTAGGTGCGAGTGCATTCTTTTGAACTAAAGTTGTTGCTTCTTTTTTAGTTGAGGTTTTCTTTTTAGCTATGGTTTTCTTCTTGGCTACAGTTTTTTTCTTAACTGCAACCTTTTTTTTCTCTACAGCCTTCTTCTTGACGGTAGTTTTCTTCTTAGTTACAGCCTTTTTCTTAACTGTGGTTTCTTTTTTTGTGCTGGACTTCTTTATGCTGGTAGCTTTTTTCTTAGCCATTTGTACCTTTCGGGATATCATCTTTGGGTTGTTTAGAAATCAAAACTTGCTTTTCTTGCAGTTCCTTCATCTACAGTTTTTTCTAAATGTATATTTTCCTCGTTTAAATGTTGTGCCATTTTTAGGGTTGCTGGAATTTCTGTATCTATGGTAGATATTAACTGTTCTAAGATTGTTTTTTCTTCTTTCAATTTTGAAATTTCTTCAGGAGCAGGGGTGTTCTTGTTATTCATTGAGTAATAAGGGCTTAAACCTTCCAGATATCTTTGTTCATCTATTTTTTTTTGTAATTCTTTAATTTTTTGAGTTATTTCTGAGAGTTCCTTCGTTCTGTCCTCACGTTGGTCTCTTAGTATTTTTAATTTTTCAAAATTTGTTAATGTCATCGATTGCTCACTTTTTTCATTGCAACAAAACTTAAGTTTTTTTGCTTAAATTAATTGTTGCTTGTGTTTATTGGGGGTTTTGCTGTGTTTTTTCTTCCATTACTTTGTTTTTCATTAATCTTCCAACCTTAAAATGAACCATTCTTTTAGCTGGAACATGCACCGTTTCACCAGTTCTCGGATTTCTTGCTATTCTTGGTTTTTTATGAACGATGTCAAATACACCAAATTCACGAAATTCTAGTCTGTTCCCTTGGGATAATTCTTCAATTATTTGATCTAGAAATGTTTGAATTATTTCTTTTGTTATGTCTTGTTTTTGGTTTGTTAGTTTGGCTATTCGCTTGACCAGCTCTCTTTTGGTCGTTGCCATCTTTGCTCCTTCCAGTCGTTAAGTTGTAAATTATCTTGCTAATTAAAAAAAAGTTATTTTCATAACTATAAAAAGTTACTTTCAGAAGTATATTTGAAGTATAGGGGCTTATGAAAATTTCGTCAAGAAGTTATGCCTTATTTTTTTTATATTAACCTAACTTTCGCAGTCGAGATTTAGGGCTATTTGGTATCCTTATCAAATATTTCAATAGTTCGTGGGATTCTTATTACCTTACCATTTTTTTCATTTTATTTATAAAGTATGATGCAGGATTATTGTTGTCTGGAAAACCATCATTTTTGCAAATTTCTGTAGATAAAGCGAAAATTCCGGTTTCCGGTTTTATGTTTTTATTGAAAAAGCTACTTATGTTTTTTTTTGTATGGGTAATGAAATTATCGTTTATGTGTTTTGTCTTGAAATATCCTCCTATCAAATTATCCGGCTCATCCTCCATTTCATCAAGAATTAAAGATGCTCCGTCGATTGGTAATTTACAATTAGGCTGGAGAAACCAAATGATTTCATTTGAGCAAAGGCTATAGCCTGCATTCCATAGATCACCAAGGCTTGAATATAGGGTTCGGCTGATATCTGCTCCAAATTGCCTGGCAATTCCTACTGTGCTGTCAATACTGCCTTTGTCGGCAATTATGACTTCATCTACTTCTTGATAGGTTAGAAGTTTTAAAAACGATTCAATATACTTTTCGCTATTATAGGTTGCGACTACTACTGAGATTTTCATAAATGTCCTAAGAAAAAAGGTTAAAGAAATGAAGAATCCCAATCCTTCCAAACCGGCTCAAACCCAGATTGATTAAGAAATGCTGCAACTGACGATGCACTTCTGCGGTCAGAAATAGTGAATTGCTGTTCTGAATTTGACTCTTCTGTATAACCACCAGGACTTGTTTTAGATTCGGCACTCATTTGAGTAATACCCAGATGGATAACTTGATTTCTAAATATCTCATCTTCTCTTGTTGAAAGAGTTAGTCCGGCATCGGGAAAGCAAATTCTTAGGGCAGTAATCATTTGGACAAGTGATTTGTCGGTAACTGTCTCGAATCCATCAGGGGTAACATTCTCTGCGCTTTTTATTCTAGGAAATGAAAATGAAACCTTGGCTTGCCAGTATTTTTTCATTAAATACTCTGCATGAACTCCCATTGCCAGGCATTCAAATCGCCAATCAGAAAGCCCTAAAAGTGAGCCTAAGCCCAATCTCCTCATACCGGAAATTGCAGCCTCTTCTTGAAAAAACAATCGTTTTTCATAGGATGATTTTGGACCACCTTGATGAAATTTCTCATAGATTTTTTTATCATAAGTCTCTTGATAAAGGGTTACTCCATCAACGCCAGCATTAAATAATCTTTTATATTCATCTCTATTCATAGGATATATTTCAATAGAAATTGTTGAAAATTTATTGCGTAAGATATTTGTTAGTTTCTCTAAGTATTCAATTGATATGTGACTTTTATCCTCGCCAGAGACAAGCAATAAATCCCTAAACCCCAAGTCGTAAATGGTTTCTGCTTCGCTAACCGCTTCATCAATTGACAATCTTTTTCTAGATATTTTATGGGTTGTATTGAAACCACAGTATAGACATTTGTTAATACAGTAGCTCGATAGATACAACGGGGCGTAAAGTTGCATTGTTTTGCCAAACCTTTGTAGAGTTATTTCTTTGGCAGTTATTGCCAGTTTTTCTAATTCTTCCTCAGCGGCAGGCGAGAGCAAGGTGATAAGTTTGTTCAGGCTAAATCCTGAAAATTTATCTTGGATACATTTTTTTACGTCATCTGTTGTTATCTTTGATAGAGTGGCATTTAAAGATGCCGACTTACTTGTTAGATTATGTGCTGAAAGTTTATCTATAATTTTTGCTTGGTTCATTTTTATTTTTTCAATTATGCAGGAACAAATTTTTGATTGTTGCTACTGGTTGTAAATTAAATAGTTCTACTTTAAAATGTTACTGATAATGGTTTTTAATTGCTCGCCATATTTTATATAAGTTGAAAATTTATCTTCTTCTGTATGTTTATCTTTTTCTTGATTTTTGTGAATAATCCCTGCTACATGCGGTTCAATTGAGATGGGTCCGCTATATTTATCTTCATTGATTATTGTGCGAAGAATTTCTTGTATCATTGCACCTCCATCTCCGCAATAGGTATAATTATCAGATTTGACTCCATTAGGATTACCGATTGCATCTTTAATATGGACATAGTCGAAATTCTGTCTAATCGTATTAAAAAACTTAATGGGATTAAGGCCATGGTAAACAACATTTCCGAGATCATATAGATTCTTGAATGCAGGGCTATCGACTTCCTTATTGAGTTCAAGCATATTTTCCGCACTAAGTCC
>CAMZKK010000167.1 GCA_947311175.1 uncultured Planctomycetota bacterium
CAAAAGAGACAGGGCTACCAGTCCATATTGCTGATGATCCTCTAGGGGCTGTAGTTAGAGGATGTGGTGAATTTATTGAAAATCTTGAAGAGCTTGAAGGTGCTGCTTTCCAAAGCAACCAAGATGACTTTTAACCTAAATTCCACAATATGAATTTAAAATTAAAAATGATTGCCTTTAGACGTAACTAAAGCACCTTTATTTTTAGTTGTTAACTGTTTATCAAATGCGCAATTTAGGCTGGTAAAACAACATGAAAAAAAATGATTCAAGTATAAGCTGGTTATTATTTTTATTTCTTGCTTTACTGCTTCTATTACTACCACAAGACGTTGTCTCGATATGGCGAGTTTCTTTTTTTTCCAATCTAAAATCCATTCGAAAATATATTTCACCAAAATCCAATAAACAGCCATTAACGATTGAAGCTAAACGTGGCGACAACGATAAAGAATCTGAATTGCTTGATTACAAACGTCAAGTTGAGGAATATAGAATTCTTTTATTAAAATCACAATCAAAATTATTTAGCGTAAAAAAAAGCCTGAGAGAGGTTTCATCTCTAAAAGAATATCACCCTAATTTAAGATACATAAACAGTAGAGTTATCTATCGTGCCTATTTAAATATTTCTCGCAAGATTAACTCAAAGACAGCTGAGGTAATAATCAACAAAGGCTACAATGCCGGACTAAAGGTAGGAGATGCAGCCCTGCAAGGACAAACAGTGATTGGCATTATAAGCAATATTGCAAACGAAACATCAACTGTGATTTTAATAAATAATCCTCGAACTATAATCCCCGGCAGACTACAAAACAGTAGAAAAGAATGCTATATTCGCGGGCTTGACAACGGGAAAATCGAAGCTGTATTTTTAGGAAATAAGCCAACTGTCAACGTAGGAGATATAATTTTCACAAGTGGTCTCCTTGGAACATTTCCGCAAAACTTGTTGATTGGAGAGATAAATTCAAAACCAAAGTTAAGCAAAAACAAAAAAACCTATGTCTGCGAATTACGTCCGAGTGCAGATATTTATGCAATTGAAAATATTTTAATAATAAAAAGAGCAACAAATGACTATCATTAAGATTGCAATTGTCGCATTTTTATTATGTATCATTCAGCTTAATGTAGTAATCATATTTTCCGATGCCGGACCTCTATTGATTATTTTACTGGGAATATTTATCGCATTAAACGTAAACCCAGAACAACTCCCGCCAGCTTTATTTTTGATTGGGATTTTCAGAGATTTATTTATTGGATGCAGGATAGGAATTTCCTCAATCTCTTTATTATTTGCAGGAATTATTGTATTAACACTTAATCAACGAACAAAGGATACTTCGATAGCAACCCGATTATTTATCGTTGGCATCACTTTACTGTTATTCAGGATTTTAGAATTTGTAACAACAATAATAGTCACCTCACATTCGCTAATAATGTTTGATTTCTATCCGATAGCAATGTCTCTGATTTATACCTTATTTGCAACATATCCGATGTTTTTCTTTTTTGAAAGATTAAACCTAATTAATAATCAAAATCCCAAAGGCTCTATTTTCAATGTTTAAAAGCAGAATAAAAATTCTAATCGGAATTTTTTGTATTATTTTTTCGGGACTTCTTTTCCGTCTATTTAATTTGCAAGTCATTAACGCAAAAGACTTGAAGGCACGGCAAAGCAGTAGGATTAACCGCCTCGAACAGGTTGCTCCACGAAGGGGAAATATTTATGACAGTAATGGAATTATCCTTGCCGAAGATACATCCTCATTTGAGTTGTGGATTTATCCAGCAATTTGGAAGGATTACAAAGGTAAAGATGTAGAAAAAATATTTTCATTTCTTCCAATTGCAAGAGTAAAAGCACTTTTAGGTTTATCAGGAGACCATCGTTCTTTTGAAAAAAAACTAATTATTGAATACATAAAAGACAACTGTCCATTCATTGATGAATTGGCAAAAGTCACCGGTATAGACAAAAATAAATTAAGCGAAAAGATACTAAATGTAGCAAAAAAAATCATAAAAGACCGGGCTCCGGGTGCATTATTTTTCCCAAGAAAATTCATAAAGGATGTAACAAAAATTGCGTATCTAAAAATTCTTTCACAAAATGCATTGTTTGGGGACAATTCAAGTTTTAGATTAATTAAGCCTAAAACAGGTTGGAAAAGAAGATACCCATTCGGAGAAAAAATGGCACACATTTTGGGTTATGTTAGTCCTCTGAGTAGTCGAGAATATGAAAAACTTAGAGGAAAATGGGGAACAAAAGGCATAATCCAAGGTCAGGGATATATAAAAAACTTTCTCATTCCGACCGAAACCGAAAAAAATATCATGCGACTATATGAGTATAACCGTTCCGGAAAAAATTATCGAGTATCAGGTCATCTTACGAATAGCATTGTTGGCAGAACAGGAATCGAACAAGAATACAACAATTTATTGCGTGGTTCACATGGATTACAAAACCTAAAACTTACTCGACCTGAAGTCGGTGGTCCTAGAATATTACAGGTAAGTGGAATAGAGACAAAGGTTCAAAGTGGACAAAACATTACATTAACCATTAACTCAAAGATTCAAGCAGCCACTTTCGATATTCTAAAAAAAGAAATAGAAAGAATAGGAAAAGAAAGAAATGATAAGTTTGCGGCTGCTTGCATCTTGATTGATCCTAATAATGGTGAAATCAAAGCAATGGTGAGCCTGCCATCATTTAATCCCTACTTGGTATCTAAGAAATACAAAGAGTATATCTCTAAGAAAAATATGCAACCATTTTTAAACAGAACAATCTCTGAAGTATACCCTCCGGGATCAACCTTTAAACCGATTGTAGCAATGGCTGCCCTAACCGCAGGGGTTATCACTGAAAAAACGGAATATACCTGCAATGGCCTTATTCGTTTAGGTAATCACGATTTTATTTGTATGCGAAGATATGCTCATGGCCCCATTGATGTCCACAACGCAATTAGACTCAGCTGTAATGTTTTTTTCTACAACACAGGCAGAGACCTTGGTCGGCAAAGACTTTATAATTTTACAACAGATATAGGATTGAACAGCAAAACAGGAATTGACATTCCCAACGAGGCAAAAGGAATAATCCCTGATGGTGCAAGGACAGGTCGAGGATGGGCAACCGGTAATACTTTTCATATGAGTATCGGGCAAGGTACCGCCTTTACTCCAATGGAAATGGCTGTTGCCATTTCTGCAATTGCAAATGGAGGAAAAATAATCCGCCCCCACTTAATTGCACTGCAAGGCAAAGAAAAAGCAAGTATGGATAAGCCATTACACACCATAAATGTATCAGATTACGCCCTGAAGGTTGTAAGAAAAGCGATGTGGGGGGTGGTCAACGAAAGAGGAACAGGTAGGCGTTGTGCATTTAAAACAATGGCTGTCTCAGGTAAATCAGGCTCTGCCGATTGGAAAAAAGGAGAACCAACCCACGCTTGGTTTGTCGCTTACGCCCCATCAGAAAACCCACAAATAGTAGCTATCCTTATTATTCCGAGAGGAAACCTTGGCGGTGGGACCTGCTCACCAATTGTGAGAAAAATTTTAAAGATGTACTTTGATTTACCTGATGAAAGCAATACCGTTGGATAACAAAAACAATGAATTCAAAATTTAAAATTTCAGACATAGACTGGTTGATGATTATAACCCTAACCTGCATCTTAACGATTGGCAATATCTATCTTTACAGTGCTTCAATCAAATCGTTTCACAATCAAATCAAATGGATTATGATTGGGACTGTTGTGATGCTGTCGATAATCAAGGTTGGCTATGGCAAATTTTTAATAATTGCCTATCCCATATATTTAGGAGTTGTCTCACTTTTAGTAGCAGTCCTGTTTTTACGTCCTCACCGTGGTGCACACAGTTGGATAGATTTACCGGGGTTTTCCATTCAGCCATCAGAACTTGCCAAAGTGGCAATAATCCTTGCCTTATCACGTTGCCTTATGAATAAACGTGATCAATTTACCTTAAAAGGACTAGTGCTACCAATAGTAATAACAATGTTCCCCGTTGCCCTCATCCTAAAACAACCGGATTTAGGAACAGCAATGGTAATTATTCCGGTAATGCTTGTTATCCTTTTTGTGTCAGGGGCAAGAAAAACCCATCTACTTAGCAATATTCTAATAGGCTTAGTTAGTGCAATTCCAATGTGGATGTTTATCTTAAAACAATATCAAAAAAATAGAATTTTGGCATTCATCTCCCCTGATAAATTTGCAGCAAGAGAAGCATATCAGTTAATTATGTCAATAATCACTATTGGTTCAGGTGGTATATTTGGTGCAGGTTGGCGAAACGGAGTATCGAACAAACTTGGACTTCTTCCAGACCGACATACCGATTTTATCTTTGTTGTAATTGCCGAAGAAGGTGGATTTATTGTAGCAGGTGTCCTTTTACTCCTCTTCTTACTCTTTGTCATCTGCGGACTAAATACCGCAGCCTCAACCAAAGAACCGGGCGGAAGAATCATTGCCACCGGTGCCACAGCCCTAATCGGCATCCAAGTAATAATAAACATCGGAGTAGTAGAAGCAATCCTCCCAACCACTGGAATAACCCTACCCTTAATTAGTTATGGCGGAAGCTCAATGCTTTCTACCTTCATTTTAATCGGGCTAATCCTAAGTGTAGGAAATACCAAAACCACAGTCTTTCACAAAGAAACATTTTTGGGGAAAAACGATTAACCCAAATTCCACAGCTGAAGATTGGGTCTATTTGTTGTTTTTTATAATTTGTTTGATTTCTTTGGTTAATTTCATGTTGCCAATTTTATAGAGCTCTTTGATTGCCACTTTAGACAATTTCCCTTTTTCAATTTCTGCAATTTGTCGTCTTTCCCATGCTTTAGAACTCTTCGACAAGTAAATATTATTAAATTCTTTTTTATACTTATTTAAACTGTTATACCAAGCAACAGATGGTGCAAAAGCAATTGATGCTGAATTATCAAGTAATTTCCATGAAAATGACATGGCCTCAAGCTGTTCTACTCTTTCGGGGGAAATAAACTTTTTTCGAAAAGCATTGCGTTGCAGATTACACCATTGTGCCAAATCACGATACCCTTCATCTCTTAAGCGAACACAACTATGTCCAAATTTATTCTTGAATGCCTTCAATTGTTTTAGCATTTCAATATCACGTAATTTTTTCTTATCTATTTTTGATTTTGATTTCCTTGTTCTTCTTATACTACCCTTCAATTCTGTCTCATCAACATCAGCACCTAAGACAAGGAATGGCGTTCTCTTGCAATTAATGTATTTTGGGGCATTTTCAATAACAAACTTATTTACTTGACTCCATGTTTCACCAGTAAAAACTTTTACCTTTGCCCTAATCTCTTTTTTCCCACTAACAGCTGCGAAATAATCCCCTTCTTTGCATTTGCAAAAATTCTTTACCATTCCATCTGCCACCGGCCTTGTAGCAAGAAATGCAATCGCCTCTTTTCTCGGGTCAGTTAAAAATGAAAGCGGAGTACTATACATTCTATCCCTCCACAAACTTCCGTTTTCACCTTTGGTTTTATTTAAATATCGAGCTATTTTTTGATTTAATTTACTTGAAAAACGAGAAATAGTTCGATCAGAAAGATATTTATCACAAATCAATTCCTGCATTCTAAACCTCTTTCGCTTCGGAGTATTGACTGCTGTTTTAAAAAAATCAGCCTCTTTGTCACCTACAAATTTGCGAATTTTCTTTTCGGTCAACTCATTGCTCATTGGTGCCTTTTCAGGCATCTCCACAATTGCATGGTAGCCACGAGTGGTAACTATTAACAAAAACAACTCTACCCCATAAAGTTCACATTCATCTTTAAAAATTTTGTCAATTTTTGCCCGTTGAGATTTATTGAAGTTCGCATTATCGTCAAATTGATAATTACGAAAATAATAAGCATAATTTTTCCCAAATATTTCATATCGTGCATGTCTGGCCATAATTAATATCCTTTAAAATGCGGAATAAGGATGTGGTACACGCAAAGAAGCTTTGCATTTCCCACGTTTTTGTTTATGTGGGACACGCAAAGGAGCTTTGCATGTCCCGCGTTTCATTATGCAACCCCTTCGGCGATGGGGGTTTGTTTTTCTTCTTGTTTGTCGAATTTTAGGCTAATCTTTTCACTGATACCCGGTTCACTTTGGGTTATACCGTAGATGGTATCAGTCATTGACATTGTTCGCTTGCTGTGAGTGATGATAATAAATTGACTCTCCTCACTAAATTCACGAACGGCAGCCATATATCGGTCAATGTTTGATTCATCTAATGGTCCGTCAACTTCATCGAGAATACAAAACGGAGATGGCTTGCTACGGAAGATTGCAAACAATAGTGCTACCGCACACAATGCCTTTTCGCCACCAGAAAGCAAAGACAAACTCTTTGGCTCTTTGCCCGGAGGTCTCGCTATAATTTCAATTCCTGCATCAAGTGGGTCTTCATTGTCTTCAAGAATTAAATCAGCCTTACCTCCGCCAAACATTCGCTTGAATAACAATTGGAAGTTTTCTCTCACCTTAACAAAGGTGTCATCAAATTTCTTTCGACACTCATTATTCAATCGTTCGATAAGTTGATCAAGGTCAGAACGAGCACTTGACAGGTCATCTCTTTCACTCCCCAAAAACTCTGCTCTTGCCTTTAACTCGGCAAGCTCTTCGATTGCCTGATGGTTAACCGGTCCAATCTTTCTAATTTTTTCTTGTAATTCATTCACTTTATGCTCAAGTTCACGAGAAGTGATTATCGGGTCAACAAGTTTCTGCTGTTCTTCTTGCTCGCCGTGCTCACTTTCGCCTTCTTCCGAATCATTTACATACTCTTCAATATATTCTTCATTATTCTCTTCAAGCATTGTCTTCAAGGTTTCAATATCTGAAATATCAAGTTCTTCTCTAACCTTTTCGATAACAGCTTCAATCCTTAATGCACATTCTCGTTCTTCAATATTTAGCTTATTGATACTCTCGGTAATCTCGGAAATCCTTCTGTTTATTGCTCTTTCCTCAGAACGATTTTCTTCAAGTTTAGCCTTGAAATCACCAAGGGTTTGTCTTAATTCATTATACTTAGCTTCCGATTGATTTCGCTTCGACAACCATTCACCAACAGTATCTTGAAGAGCAACTATTTCCTCATCAATCTTAACCTTTTCGGTCTTTGCGATAAGTGCCTTTTCTTCGCAACGCCTTGCTTCTTCTTCTCGGCTATGACTATCACGACCAAGAGATTCAAGCCGAGAATTTACATCTTGAAGTTTTTGAACTTTTTCAGCATAAGTTACCTTTAAATTTGTTAATGCTGTCGAAGTATCGTCAGCCTGTTGTTTTAAATCATTTAAACGCGGAGCAACCAAATCATTTTTATCAGCAAGCTCAGCTTCTTTGCAATTTATCTGCTCAATGTCAACAGTTAACTCTTCGGCATTCCCTTTGATAGCTTCTAATCGGCGAGAAATATCATTTAGCTCAGACTCTATACCAAGCACTTCATCAGCAATTCCGCTAAACTCCGCCGTCTTTGATGCCAATGAATTTTGATATTCACGGCTTAATCTATTAATATCACTCAACTCTCCCTCAAGCTGTTTGATTGTAGAGCTGGTCTTTACCAATTCAGCTAATACACCATCACGATTAGATTTAGACGATACCAATTTTGTTTCAAGCTCGGTTAGAAAATCAGACAATTCGTCCATCTCACTTTTTCTGGTAATGAGTCCACCTTTTTGAGAATTTTCTCTTCCTCCAGTCATTGCTCCCGCAGGATTAATTACATCTCCATCAAGAGTTACCATCCTAACATTCATCGCACTGCGGTCATTGTTTCTTAACTGCATTGCCATATCTAAAGATTCAACAATCAAGATACCATTGAGTAAATATTCTGCAACTGCTTGATATTTAGAATCAAAACTAACCAAATCAATTGCCTCACCCAGCACCCCATCCTTAGTCTTCAAGTGACCATCAACAGAATGTCTTCCTTTGATTTTATCAAGCGGGAGAAAGGTCGCTCTACCTTTTCTTTCTCTTTTAAGATAACCGATTGCCTGTTTCGCACCGTAAGCGGTGTTAGTAATTATGCTTTGTTGTCCACTACCAAGAGCGGTTTCAATCGCTAATGCACAATCACTGTTTACAGTAAAGAGATCGGCAACAACACCTTCAATATCACTGCATTCACTCTTTCCATTTTTCCAACCCTCGATTGCCCCCTTAACTCCCCTAAAAAATCCAGCCATACTGTTTTCTAATTCTTTCAAGGTAGAAAGCCTACTTTCACGACCAGATTTATTATTTTCAAGAGATGAAATTGCAGAAGCAATCTCCTCACCTTTTTTTCGCAAATCTTCAACTGCAAGTTTATTGCGATTAAGAGCTTCATTGATTTCATTTTCTTTTTTAATAGCATCGTCGCACTTGAGTTTTAATTCTTCTTTCGATGTCTCTAAAAAGGTTTTCTTTTCTCGAAGTGAATCAAGTCGAGCCTGTATAGTATCTCTTCTTGCCACCAAGGTGTTTGCCTCACTATCAATCCTTGCCTTGCCTGACAAAATTTCACTCTTTTTGTTTTTTATATCTGTCAACTCACTTCGAGTTGACTCAAGGCTACTTTCTAATTCAGCAATATTCTCAACGATTGCTTTATATTTAGTTTGATCCGTTTCCACATTTTGCGATAACTCTTCAGTTAATTTGCCAAGCTCTTGTTTGCTAGCTTCAAGCTCTGACTTTTCAACATCGAGATTTTGAATCCTACCCTGCAACGCTTCTGCCTGTTCGGTAAGTGAAACTGACTCCCTACCTAAGGCTATCGAACGCTCCTCTGCCCTTGCCTTTTCGGATTCACTCTTAAACACCTCCTGTTGAAGCTCTTTAAATTCTTTTTCATGAATGGATAATTGCTGTTCAATATCCATTTCTTGCTTTTGCAATTCAGTCAACTGATTGCCAACCGCACCGGAACGCATCTCTTCATTTACCTTTAACTCATTAAGCTCTGACAGTTGATGAGTAATTGAGGTTATTTTTTCATTTTCATCTTCCCACCGCATTACATAAAGCTTGCCTCTGGTTTCTTTGAGTTCTTCATTTAGCCGTTGAAATCTTTTTGCACTTTGTGCCTGTCTTGAAACGCTTCTAATTCGTTTTTCAATCTCATCAACGATATCATTTACACGAAGAAGATATTGTTCCGTCCTGTCTAATCTCGCAATAGTTTCCTTCCGTCTTGCCTTATACTTACTAATGCCTGCTGCTTCTTCAAAAACAATTCGTCGCTCATTAGGTTTCGCAGCAAGCAAAGCTTCAACCTTACCTTGCTCAATAAACGAATATGCACTTGTGCCGATACCGGTATCCATAAAAAGATCTTTGATGTCTTTGAGACGACAGCGTTGTTTATTGATTAAATATTCACTTTCCCCTGAACGATAAAGCCGACGAGTAATACAGACCTCATTAAATTCAACCGGTAGAGTTCCGTCTTCATTATCAAAAAACAAACTCACCTCAGCCATGCCCATCGGTTTACGGCGTTCACTGCCGGAAAAGATAACATCAAGCATTTCACCACCACGAAGGCTCTTTGCCTTTTGTTCGCCAAGCACCCACTTAACCGCGTCAACAACATTACTTTTTCCACAGCCGTTAGGGCCGAGAATTGCTGTTAATCCGCTTGAAAAATCGAATACTGTTTTGTCGGCAAAACTCTTAAATCCAACCATCTCAATTTTCTTAAAATTCATATTTTTGTTCTCTCCCTCATCTTATGATATTTAACTCTTGCTCGCACAAAGCACAATTCCACTGCTCTGTCAATGCAACTATTTCAACATTATATCCACTTCTTTTTATTACCACCTCTCCGCAACTCGGACAGATGGTATCATTTCCTTTTTCAACATTTAAATTTCCAAGATATACATTAGTCATTCGTTGTTTAAAAATTTCCAAACTCTTAAATAGCAATTCACTAGAAGTTGGCTCAACCTCCATTTTATAGCAAGGGCGATATGCAGATAGATGAATTGGCACCTCTTGCCCACAGGTGGCAAGTATCCAATCAGCCATTTGCTGTTGCTCGCTATCTGAGTCATTGTATCCCGGAATAATTAAATTGGTAATTTCAACATGACAAGACTTAACCGCAATAGCAATTGTATCTTTAACTGCTTCAATGTCACCTCCGCAAATGTTTTTATAAAAATCAGAACTAAATGCCTTGAGGTCTATATTCATTGCATCGACATATTTCAACAATTCAAGCAAAGGCTCTTTATTGATATATCCATTAGTTACCAACACATTTTTCATTCCTGCTTTGCGATTGAGCTTACAAGAATCCAAAACATATTCATACCAAACCGTAGGCTCATTATACGTATAGGCAATGCCAATACTTTCTCTACCATTAGCAAGTCGCAAGGCATTTTCAGAACTCAATTCATCAACCTTTACCTGCTGTTGAGACAAAGACCAATTTTGACAAAAATCACATGATAAATTACAGCCATAAGTGCCAAGTGATAATATTTCCGAACCAGGGAAAAAATGATATAGTGGTTTTTTCTCTATTGGATCAACCGCAATTGATGCCGGCATATTATAAGTCATGGCATTTAAGATACCACCA
>CAMZKK010000168.1 GCA_947311175.1 uncultured Planctomycetota bacterium
ACAAATATCTAACCATTCATTATATCAATAACGCAATCCAATCCAACTTCTTTTGCGAAATGTTGAGTTTATCAATAAAACAATAACGTTGATACCTGGCGATTACCATCTCTCTTTACCACCGCGCCGACAAATGCAATCACTCCAAGTATTGACAATCCTCTTGGGGATTTTTTAGGGAATAATATATTAAAAACCATCAAAATCGACATTTACCAATAGTAGATTTATTTTTTATTAAATCTTTACTAAGAACCCATAGATTTTTAAGATTATAAAAGAAAGGTAATTATTAATAATGTTATTAACTCGACTCAAAAACAAACTATGGGCATTAACTAACGGCAAAGAACGCTGGAGTGAAGCTATAAGCCAATATTTAGAAATCCCTGAGGATGAGATTATAAAAGCAGTAGGTAAAAATAGCGGGTACACCAATGCCGAAAAGATTGCATTTAGTGAAAAATACGATAATGGAAAACGGTTTATCCACCTTCTAAACAGCGAAGCTGAGGACAACAGAAAACTTACTGCCGGATGGGCAGCATTAAAAAGCACTGCCATCAAACAAGAGTGGTTAAACTTCAACCGATACGACACTTTTGCCAAGGCATTGATTCCAGATACTTTGAAAATTTTACAAGCTGAAAAGACAAAAGAAAAACTAAGAATAATTGATTACGGATGTGGAACATCTCTCTTCGCTAGACTTTTGATTAAAAAATTTAAAAATTGTGAAATTTTACTATGTGATGTCGATGGATATTCCCTTAATTTTGCAGCCCATGAGTTATCTGCTAAAGGATTTACGCCGGAAGTCATAAAAGTAGATTCTGATAACTTTGTGCCAAAAATCTCAAATCAAGTCAATTTCATCTATTGTTTTGCAACATTTGAACACATCGCAAATCCCCTTGATGTGGTTGAATCCCTAACCAAAAGTCTAAAAAACAAAGGTCATATCCTTGAATCATTCGGAGGAGAAACCGGCAAAATTCCAGACAAGGACAGTAGCGATTCAAGGGCTGCATGGGATGCGAGAGATGATTACTTTGAATACCTACTAACCAACTACCAACTAAAAAAGGGAAAACTACCACCCAAAAACGATGAAGGTCATTACAAAGATGAAATCGGATATAGAATATGGGTGAAAGAATATGATTGGTGCCGTAATTTAGCTCCGATACCTTCACCGAACTATGATGTCTAATGATTTTTTGATTTAAAGCTAATAAGCGACATGCCACTTAACACGACAATCTACACAGCGAATACTTACTGATTTTCTAAAATTTCTGTATTGCTTAAATTGATAAGGAAAGACATAAGTAGTATTCTTGCTACCACAATTGATGCAACGCATAAGTCGTCTGGTTTTATTGCTTTTTGTTTTTTTATCTATTGTCATCTAATTCTTTCTGACAAACCAACTCAAGTATTATGATAAAAGCATATCATCAACCAACCCGTTTCGCAAGAATCATTTTTTTTGCTTCAACAATGCCGACAAAACCCTCTTCTTTAAGTTTTGCCATGCCTGCCTTTGAGGTTATCACTAATCGATATTTTTTTGCATTTTCAACATTGTTAAATTTATCAGGAACTCTATCTGTATAAAAATAAACCATTGCCTTTGGTGCATGAACCTCCGTGAGATACAAACCAATTTTTTCAGCTGAACCCAATTCTTTTTTGACAATCGTTGCAATCTCTTTGATTTTATAGTTTCTATCCGATTTATGCCTTTCAATCGGCACAAAAACAAATAAAAGAAACATCAGGATTGTTATTTTTAAAAGATGATGACGAATTCCAATAATATATTTTTCCTTAATAATATTCCGCAATGAAATTGCGGCGAAAATAGATAATGCAGGAAATAGTGGCAACAAATAACGCCCATACATCCGCGGTGGTGCAAAGGCAATGATTACCGAAACCATCAACCAAACAAGAATCAGAATACCAAATTTTTTATTATTGATATCTTCCTTGTCTTCGTTTTTTAAAATAAAGCATTTTTTGATTACCCCATAAATGCCAACAATTGAAAAAATCACCCATGGCAAATTATGCTCAAACAAAACCCTAATAAATATCAGCCTACTCTTATTTTCTAACCATTCCGAATTTATTCTTCCCACCATTTCGTGACCAAAATATTGATTCCAAAATTCACCATTTACACCACCAACCGCAAGATGCCATGGAATTGCAATTATCCCTCCTAGTAAAATCCCTAACCAAAACTTTGCCCCGAGTAATCTTCGCAATTTTCCGATAAAGACAGCAATAATTATCAGTAATGGCAAAACCGACAACACCACCGGTCCCTTTGTTAGCATCCCTAAACCACAAGCAACTCCCGGCACAAGCAAGAACCAATCCTTGTTCAATTTAATTGCCTTAACAAATCCCCAAATTGCTAAGACCATAAAAAACAGTTGCGGGGCATCAATCCTTCCGACCGAGCTATAACGCAAAAAATCATTTGTGCAACCCAAAATCAATCCTGCCAATAGTGCAGTATTTTTATCTCGATAAATTCTCACTATCTCATAAACAAGCATCACTACCATTACCCCACTCAAGGCAGACCAAAAGCGTGCAGCCCAAGTTACTGTTCCGAAAATCTTGAAAAGTAAAGCGGTAAGCCAAAAGTAAAGTGGCGGTTTATTAAAGTATTTTAAATCGGGAATCTCATGCATTGTGAGCCAGTCACCGGAAGAAAGAATACACTTCGATACCGAGGCATACCTAACCGTATCTTCAAGCAATATCCCATCCCAACATTTCCCCATGAATAAAACAAAGGTAAAGGCAAATAATGTAATATTGGTATAATCTCGTTTAGATTTTAACATAGCAAAACATTATAATGTAAACCAATTCGAAGTGAAAGTAATTAACCTAAATTCCGTAGCTATTGTGGAGTTTAGGTCAAATAAACAAAAAAAGGGTTGCCATTAGAGCAACCCTTTTTTTACTTCAATTATCTTGCTTAAAACCACTGGTGGTGGTGCATTCCTTCTTTATCTACTCTGGCAAAGGTATGGGCACCGAAGTAGTCTCGTTGTGCTTGTAGTAGATTTGCTGGTAGGCGTTCTGTTCTGTAGCTATCAAAATATGACAACGCACTTGAAAATGCCGGAACCGGCACTCCTAATTTGGTTGCCGCAATAACTACTCTTCGCCAACCGCCTTGACATTTACGAACTCGTGATTTGAAATATGGAGCAACAAGAAGATTTGGTAAGTTTTTCTTACGCTTGAAAGCATCTTTGATGCAGTCAAGAAATGCCGCTCTAATAATACAGCCCTCTCTGAAAACTAATGGAATCTCTTTAAAATTAAGGTTGTAGTCATACTCTTCGCCAGCAGCCTTCATTAAAGCAAAACCTTGTGCGTATGAGCAAACCTTACTTGCGTAAAGTGCATCATGAATATCTTTGATAAATTTTTCTTTATTACCACGGAAGGTTGATTTTGGTCCTTTTAAAATCTTACTTGCCGCAACTCTCTCATCCTTAGTAGCACTAATACATCTTGCAAAAACAGCCTCTGCAATAGTCGGAGCAGGAGTACCAAGTTCCAATGCACTTTGGCTGGTCCATGTTCCTGTGCCTTTTTGACCAGCAGTATCAACAATGATTTCAGTCATTGGCTTGCCGGTTTCCTTGTCAACTTGACCGAGAATAGAAGCAGTGATTTCAATCAGATAACTATCAAGCTCACCTTTATTCCATTCGGCAAAGATATCAGCCATTTCTTTTTCTTCAAGGCCAAGAATACTCTTCATAATCATATATGCTTCACAGATAAGTTGCATATCACCATACTCGATACCATTATGAACCATCTTAACATAATGCCCTGCACCACGAGGACCGATATAGGTGCAACAAGGACTGCCATCTTCTACCTTGGCTGCAATCGCGGTAAAGATTTCTTCAACTTCTGCATATGCTTTTTTGTTACCACCAGGCATAATTGCCGGACCATTAAGAGCACCTTCTTCACCCCCGGAAACTCCGGCACCGATATAACGGAACCCCTTAGATTCAACCTCAATTGCCCGTCTTTCAGTATCTTTAAAATATGAATTGCCACAATCAATTATAATATCATCTTTTTCCAATAATGGCATTAACTGTTCTATTGTCTTATCGACCGCCTCTCCAGCCTTTACAAGTATTATGATTTTTCTTGGTCTCTCAATACTTGCAACAAATTCTTCCATTGTGTGACAGCCGGTAAAATTTTTACCCTTAGCTCTGCCATTTATTAAATCGTCAACCTTTGAAGTTGTCCGGTTAAATACAGAAATACTGTATCCTCTACTTTCAATATTCAAAGCCAAATTCTCACCCATTACAGCGAGACCAATAAGTCCGATATTAGATGCCATATAAAATTCCTTTGCTATAAACTATAAAAAATGGCAGAAAACTGCCAAAAAAACATTAAAATCAAGTCATAATCTATCTTTTATCTCTATTTTGTCAATGGTAAATTCTTCAAACTTGAGACATCTTAGGCTTAGGATTTAGTCGAACCCAATACCGATTGATTATCTTGCATTAGTTACAACTTTGGGCGTGCAAATCTCCTTTACTCTAAATTCCAACTGCGGAATTTAGAGTATTGAATCTAATTTATCTTCAGCAAAGGCACCAATTACCTCACACACCTCTTCGGCATTCTTAGCATTACGAATAGCATCTCTAACCATTTCTTCATTAAAGACAAGGCTATTGATGACAAAAGCTTTAAGTGTTCACGTGGGTTGCGGGCGCAACTCATCATCAGTATAAATATATCACAAGGAAGATTGTCAACGCTACCAAAATCAATACCGGTACGGTGGATACCGAGAACCAAAACAGGGTCATCAATCCCCATCAATCGACAATGGGGAATTCCTAATCCACTACCAACCCCAGTAGCACTAAGCTGTTCTCTTTCACCAAGAACCTGAATGGCTTGTGAGCGGTCAATATGTTGTTCTGAGGCATTGATTGCGAAATCAACCTATTCATCAATAACTCCCTCTTTGCTTGTCGCCGATAAATTAATCTTTACAAATTTTGGAGTTATAAATTCCTGAAGCTGGCGAGCAGCCTCTTGTGAACCCTTGCCAATAGTACTTCTAGCCTTCATCTCTTCTTCCTCACCTTCAACCCAGCTACGCCATCGCCTTAAACCTCTATCAACAAGAAAAACTCCCACTATCTCAAAGAAAACAATTGCCGGTAAAATAATTGCAGTTATTTTTGGGTTATCCAAAAGCTTACCGGCATACACCGCCTCCACCGCAGCCACCCCAGCTTGCGGAAGCATCAAACTTGGCAGACAAGCTGTTACCTTCCTTTCTTCATTCATTACCTTACAACCGATAAATGTGCCGCCAATTTTACCAACCGTTCGAGTTGTAATATACAAAACAACCAACCATGCTGTTGAACCATCAAGATACGAAAGGTCGATGCTTGCACCAATCATCGCAAAGAAAGCTATATTCAAAACA
>CAMZKK010000169.1 GCA_947311175.1 uncultured Planctomycetota bacterium
TCAACCGGTGTTACAACCTCAACAGATATCAAACAGCCACTATTTACCACCAATACTATTGAAGCAGAAGCTGTTGTTCAAGACGGCAACACAATAGTAATCGGCGGACTTTTCAGAGATAGTATCAGTGACAACAAAAAAGGAGTTCCTGTGTTAAGTAAGATACCTGGAATTGGTAGTTTATTTCAGAACACAGACAAACAAAATACAAAATCATGTTTGCTAATTTTTGTAACAGCCAAAATAATCACATCAGACAATAAAACATATACAGATAATTCATTAGACGATATAAATAATCGTCTAACACAAAGAAATACTATCAAAAAATGGATTTCAAACCCATTTGAGAATAAAATAAATTAATAATACGAGTGACATGCAAAGTTTTTTTTGCGTGTCACTCATCCCTATTCAGAGGGACATGCAAAGCTTCTTTGCCTGTCCTTTTTTTTTAAATTTTCCCCTAACTTATTTTTTCAAAAATGGCATTGGGGTTTTAATAAAAAGATTTGAGTCATTACTTGGATTATTGTTTTTGCCTGTCTGATTGTTTAATTTGATTATAGCTTTTTTATATTTTTTGTTGATGCGTAGAATTGTCCTTTGTGCCGTACTACGCACAGAAACATTATTATCAATAAGTTTGCATTTTAATGCCTCAACGGATTTTTCGCCAAAAAGAATCCCTAATGCCTTCACCGCTTCTTCCCTAACTCTATAATTATCATCATTTAATGCCAAAGACAATGAACTGTATATTTTTTCACTCTTTAATCCAATCCTCGATATTGCCCAAGCTGCCTGAGCATTTCCATTTTTTAATGAATTTAAAAGTGGGGTGACAGCCTCCTGCATATCACTTTTTATCATTCCAAGGGCAGTAGCAGCAATATAATTTACTCGAACATCATTATCTAACAAAGCCGCAAGTAATGGATGTACGCACCTTTTATCCGGTGCCATCGAAATGATTGTATCAATCGCAGAAAAACGAAGTTCAGGGTCTTTATCCGCAAAAAATATAAGAACTTCAGGAATAGCAACATGTGCTTTTTTCTTAAGTTTTTTTAATACAGACAGAATACTAAGCTTATTATTTTTGTCGTTAGATTTTTCCAGCAACCGAAGTAGTTGCGGAATTGAGTCTTTTCCTAATTGAGCAATGCCTTCAATTGCAATATTTCTTTCTTTATAATTTTTTGCCGACAAGTTGATAAATAATCGACGATTAGATATTGGTTTTGATTCCTTAGAAACAGCCAAGTTGCAAAAAAATATAACTAAAATTAAAAGCGGAAGGAAGATTAATTCAAACCTAAGATTACTTTTCATTACTAAAATCTTTAAAAAAACAAATGTGTTTTATCAACCTAAATTACGCAGTTAACATCGGAATTCAAGCTCAACCTTAGAACACAGAGATATAAATCTCATTGCCAACAGAGCCATTAGTGATTTTAACCGACAATGTAAATTCCTCACCATCATTAGCAACTATCCCTACTCCTGTCAAAGGCGGTTCTTTGTAACTTTCAATACCAAAAATACCTTTAATGTATTTTATCATTGGTTCATATTTTTTGGGAGGGATATGATCAAAATACTGTAAATCTTTCTCGGTAACAAAATAGATAGCTGCCCCCCCACTATCTGATGAAATCATAATTTGAGATGCCTTTGCAATCCGTGATTGCTTTAAAATAAAATCAAAACAATCAACCTCATCCATCTCAAACCAGTTAATCATAATATATCATTACTCTCAAACCATTTAATAAAATTATTCATTCCCTCGTCTAATTCTGTAGATGGAGCATAATCAAGCATCCTCTTTGCTTTCGTTATATCTGCAAATGTCTGAACAACATCACCTGGTTGCATTGACTCCATTTTTATATCTGGTTCACAATCTAGTTGTCTACCAATACAAGAAATAAGGTCTTTCAAAACAATGGGTTTACTCTCTCCAAGGTTAAACACTTCATACCCGCGACAACGGTCAATAGATGCAACTACTCCCTGCAATATATCTGTTATGTAGGTATAGTCACGACTTGTTAAGCCATCGCCAAACATTTTGATTTGTTTGCAATCTCTCATCAATCTTGAGAATTTTCTAATTGCCAAGTCAGGACGTTGTCTTGGTCCATACACGGTAAAAAATCTGAGACAAAAAATACTCATATCAAACAAATGATGATAGGTATGGCAAATCAACTCCCCTGCCTTCTTCGTTGCGGCATATGGGCTAATTGGATGGTCAACCGGATCAACTTCTGAAAATGGAATTTTTTTGTTATTTCCATAAACCGACGATGAACTTGCAAAAACTAATTTTTTAACACCTGTTACCCGCATAGCTTCAAGAATACTCAAGGTGCCATTGATATTAACATCGTTATATGCAACCGGATCTTCAATACTTGGGCGAACTCCTGCCTTTGCAGCAAGATGCACCACAACATCAGGAACACACGACATTACTTCAACCATCGCACCTCTATCCCTAATATCTGACTCAACTAATGTAAAGTTTTTGTTCTCTTTGGCATTCTTTATGTTTGCCTCTTTATATTTTCTATCGTAAAAATTATCAAAATTATCGATACCGACAACCTCGTCTCCTCGCGCTAACAAAACATCTGTCAAGTTTGAGCCAATAAAACCAGCAGCTCCCGTAATAATAATTTTCATATTTATCCTTTTCTTTGTAAATACTTAGTCAACGAATCCTGCCATAATGGCATTTTTCTGTCAATCATCATTTCTGTTTTTGAAATATCTAACACACTATAACTTGGCCGCTTTGCAGGTGTCGGATATTCCGAAGTAAGAACAGGCTCAAGCATCGAACTTGATTTTAAAAAATCTAAAATAAAGGCAGCAACATCATACCAAGTAACAATCCCTTGATTTGCAGCATGAAAAACACCCTTAGCATCACAATCAACCAAAGCCACCAATGCCTCTGCCAAATCTTCAGTATAAGTTAGCCTGCCAATCTGATCATTAACTACCCGCAAATCCTCACCAACCTTTGCTTTGTCATAAATAGTATCAACAAAATTTTTACCTCCGGCACCATACAACCACGAGGTTCTGACAATCAAATATTTGCAACCACTCTCAATAATCTTTTTTTCACCCGCAAGTTTTGATAAACCATAAACAGAAAGAGGATTTGGTTCTGTAGCAATATCTATCGGCTTGTCAAAACAGCCGTCAAAAACAAAATCTGTCGAAATATGAACCAATTTTGCATCAATGCCCAACGCAACTTCTGCTAGCATTTTTGCCCCATACTCATTAACCTTAAAGGCATCATCCTTTTCGCTTTCTGCAAGGTCAACCTTGGTATAAGCGGCACAGTTGTATATAATATCCACATTGCCAATGATTTTTTTGATTTCATGACTTGGTTTTGTAATATCAAGTTGATGATGAGAATATGCATCAACAGCAACCTTAGGATGCGCACCCTTTAACAAGCACAACAACTCACGTCCAAGCATCCCTTTTGCACCTATGATTGCGATTTTCATCGTCTTTCCTTTTGTTATCAACAAAGATGCTCTACAATCGATTTTTAATGAAGGTAGTATTGCTGATGTAGCTCTTAACTATTACCTTCATTGTTCATTGTTAATTAAATTTCGTAGCATGTGCCCTTTTCTAGCACTAACTGCGAAATTTATAATACCGGTTTTCTACCAATAGAATAATACTTAAATCCATAGGCCTGTAACGTTTCAGGATTATAGATATTTCTCCCGTCAAATATTACAAGTTTTGACAAAGCCTCTTTTATCTTTTCAAAATCAGGACTTCTCAATTCATTCCATTCTGTTGCGACAATTAATCCATCAGCAGATTCCAAAGCGGAATATTGATTATCAACAATTTCAGCCCTTTCCATGCCTTGGCTTTTTTTCGCAGATTCGTTGGCTTCTGGGTCATATGCCTTAATTTTTGCACCTCTATCCATCAATGCATTAGCCAAGCAAATTGCAGGAGCTTCCCTGACATCATCTGTCTTCGGTTTAAAAGCAAGCCCCCAAAGAGCAAAGGTAATACCTTTTAAGTCAGTGCCAAATTCACTTTCTATAGATGAAAGAAGTTTAAGCTTTTGTTTGACATTAACTTCATCAATTGCCTCGCACATCCTTGCGGAAAGATTAACCCCTTCTGCAACTCTTTGTAATGCACGAACATCTTTTGGAAAACAACTTCCGCCATAACCAATTCCCGGAAATAAAAACGATTGCCCAATTCTTCGATCAGAACCAACTCCAATCCTAACAAGATCAATATCCGCGCCAACTGCAGAACAAATATTAGCCATCTCATTCATAAAACTAATCCGACTTGCAAGCAAAGCATTTGACACATACTTTGTCATCTCAGCACTTTCAGGATCCATAAACATGACAGGGTGCCCTGTTCGCACAAAAGGAGAATAAATTTCTGCCATAAGCTTTTGAGAACGTTCATTTCTAACCCCAACAACAACCCGATCAGGTTTCATAAAATCATCTATCGCAGCCCCTTCTTTTAAAAATTCAGGATTTGAGATAACATCATAATCACAATCTGTAATTGCTCCCATTGTGGATGACAGTTTTTCGTTAGTACCAACCGGAACCGTACTCTTCGTAACAATTGCTCGATACCCATTCATTGCCTTAGCAACATCTTCTGCTGCCTGCATAAGATATGTCAAATTTGCCGAACCATCTTCTGCCTGTGGAGTGCCAACAGCCAAAAAAATAATTGTTGAATTATCTACCATTGCTTTCGTATCAGAACCAAATTTCAAACGGGAATCCGCAATATTGCGTTTAACCATCTCTGCAAGACCTGGCTCAAAATAGTGTATCTCACCAGTATTCAAGATATCAATTACATCTTTATTAATATCTACAATATGAACATTATTTCCCATTTCAGCAAAACATGTTCCGGCAACAAGGCCAACATAACCAGCTCCAATAACCCCTACATTCATCTACTACCTACTTTCCATAATGCTTTTCATAATAATTTAAATAATCACCAGATTTAATCTCTTCCCACCAAGCTCTATTTTCTTGATACCACTCGATAGTATCTTTCAATCCAGATTCAAAATTAAACTTTGGTATCCATCCCAATTCAGAAGTAGCCTTAGTATAATCCATTGCATACCGCCAATCATGACCTGGTCGATCTCTAACAAGCTCAATAAGTGAATTATCTTTGCCTAAGATATCAACTATTTTGTTGGCAATTTCAATGTTTCCATATTCATTACCTCCGCCAAAGTTATATACCTCGCCTGCCTTACCATTAATACATGCAGACCAAACACCAGCAGCATGATCAAGAACATGAATCCAATCCCTAATATTTTTGCCATCACCATACAGAGGAAGTTTTTTTTCATCCATTGCATTTGAGATAAATAATGGGATAAATTTTTCTGGAAATTGATATGGTCCGTAATTGTTGCTACAGCGAGTAATAACAACATCTAACTTATGTGTGTGATAATAAGACAAACACAGATGGTCCGCTCCAGCCTTACTCGCACTATACGGGCTACTTGGAGTTATGGGGTTATCTTCTGTAAATGACGGTTCTTTATCCGTAAGAGACCCATATACTTCATCTGTCGATACCTGGCAAAAACGGTTAACCTTATTTCTTTTAGCAGCATCCAGCAAAACTTGTGTCCCCAAAATATTGGTATGGACAAAAACCCTTGAATCATAAATAGAACGATCAACATGGCTTTCGGCTGCAAAATTTACTATCAAATCAAATTTATCAGCAGAAACAATTTTCTCAACAGTATCGTAATCAGTAATATCACCTTTAATAAAATGATAACGACTGTCAGACTCAACATCTTTCAAATTAGCTAAATTGCCTGCATATGTAAGTAAATCAAGGTTAACAATTTTCTGGATATTAGAACAGTCAGCAAGAATCATCTTGATGAAATTTGAACCGATAAAACCTGCTCCACCAGTAACTATAATTTTCACATTTTCTCCTAAATTATTCTTTACCAACAATATTAGTGATTACCTTTGGTATCTCAATATTTTTTACTAAATTATTTGCATATAAAAGACTTGAAAAAGTCCCCGCATCTGTCCATTCACCACTATATTGACAACTGCTTAGACATCCCTTCTTTATATATCCATTATTAACATCTGTAATTTCAAGTTCTCCTCTTCCTGACGGTTTGAGGGTTTTAATCATCTTGAACACCGAGGAATCATAGAAATACACCCCAGTAACTGCTAGATTTGATTTGGGCGAAGAAGGTTTTTCTTCAATATTTAAAACTGTTTTGCCATCATCAGAAACCTCAGCCACCCCATATCGCCCAGGATCAGGAACAGATTTTAATATAATTCTTGCTCCACTATCGGATAACACAAAGTCTTTAATATCATCGGCAAAAGAAGAAGTAAATATATTATCTCCCAAAATAACCGCACAGCTATCATTGCCAACAAATGTTTCCGCAAGCCCCAATGCTTGCGCAATACCACCGGCAACATCCTGTACTTTGTAAGTAAAGCTTATCCCTAACTCTGCACCACTACCAAGAAGATTTACTATATCCCCCATATGGTCTCGACTAGTAACAATCAAGATATCGTCAATCCCACATTCTATTAATCTAGCAATGGGATAATAAATCATCGGTATCTTGCCAACAGGCAATAAATGTTTATTCGTAACCTTAGTAAGTGGATATAGCCGAGTTGCATGCCCTCCGGCAAGCACAATTCCCTTAACCATATTTACTCCCTTTAAACAATAATTGTAACATTTAAATGGCCGATTATTTACGATAATCGGCCACTAAAAGATTTTCATTTCATTATTTTTATTTATACTACTATCTAATTATTTCTAAAATAATATTCTGCAGGCATTATTTGTTCTGCCGAGATATTAGCCATCCATTTTTTACGAACAGAGATTGATGCTTTTGTCGTAATAGTTCTAAGATAAAGACCGGTTACAGGAATTGCCGTTAGATCAAAAATATTATCTATTTCATCAATGTCTTCTATCTCGTCAATAGTTTCTATTTCGTCAATAACTTCTATTTCGTCAACGTCTTCTATCTCGTCAACGTCTTCTATCTCGTCAATAGCTTCTATCTCGTCAATGTCTTCTATCTCGTCAATAGCTTCTATTTCGTCAATAGCCTCTATTTCGTCAATGGTTTCTATTTCGTCAATGGTTTCTATTTCTTCAACAGCTACCACTTCAGCAGCTTTCACTTCAACAGTTTCGTCAACGTCAGGAACATTCGAAACAAGCTCCTCTTCAGGAAGCTCTATTTCAATATCTTTAGCTTTTTCTTTTTTTACTTTTACCTTAGAAGTATCTTTTGCCTTCTTTTCGCTAGGGATTGATTTCTCAACAACTGACCCATCATAATATTTCTCAATTGCATCCGATATTTCCTGCCAAGTTGCATCAAAGGTTTTCACTTTTTCTTTGGTAATTTCTCTAATCTCATTTTTTGCATTGCTATCAAGCACATTGCTCATAGCAATACAAAGCAAATTACCAATCTTTTGAAATGGAATAACTCTTAATTTTTCACATACTTCCTTTTCAAGCATTAGAATTGCATCATTTTCAAATTTGACGCTATCAAGCTCAACCGTAGTAATAGTTCTCTGTTTGTTAAGAGCAGCTCCGACATTGCCGGCATTACACGCTCCACTGCCAACAAGAATTTGACCAATAAGGCCACCTTTTTTTTCTTGAATTCCAAGTGCCTTGTCAAGTTGTTTATCTGTAATTACATTTGCCTTGATTAGTAGATTACCAATCCTTTTCTTCGTAATACTTGTCCGCTTCTTCCGAGCAGAGGATTTTTTAGGGTCTGATAATGGAATTATTCCTCCGGTTGCAGGAACATTTCTTTTTACAGGATTGACAACTGTCGTCCCTGTGGGCATAGCTCGAGATTTTGTTTTTTTGCCAGCCGCCCGTGGCTTTACAGGTTTCTTAGCAACAACAGAAGATTTTTTTTTCTTAGAAGGAACCGTTGCTTTAGAACGTTTTGAGCCAGTTGAGATTTTTTTCTTTTTACCTTTTCCATTTCCACCCAATATTCCACCAAGCAAACCCATACAAAAGACTCCAATCTTATTATGTTAAATAAATTATTTTATTTTTTTTCAATTCGAAACAAATTTCCACCATTCATAATAGAATACTCAAACCGATCAACATTATCAACCGCATCTGAAAACTCTTCAATTCCGTCCAACTCTTCATCCAGTTCAAGAGTTTTGCCCGCAACAAACAAATAAACGCTAAGTTTTTTCCGCTTAGTATTTATAAAAATTTGCACTCTCTCAGATGTGGTTTTAGGTAACGCATTTTCTAAAACATAATTAAATGTGTCTTTTACTGCACCAAAAACGGCATTGGCACTTTCTTTTTTAATACTCGTTTGTTTAGCACAATTAGCAAGCATTTTTTCTAACCCGTCAAGATAGGTTGCACAAGCTGGAACAACCAACTCGACAACATCTTTGTCACTCTCAGGATATGCCTTAACCTTACCGCTTGCCGACACCTTAAATACAGCTCGACATCTTGGACATTTATAACTTCCCTCACCTGCAATATTTAATTTTGCATTGCAGTTATCACACCTTACCGCAGTTTTTCCATCAATATCCGAATCATCTTCCTCTTCCTCGATTTCTTCTATATCATTTTCTTTAAGCTTTGCTTGAACAGTAGTCCCATCAACCTCTTTACCGGAAAAGGCAGCTATTGCTTGATTTTCATCATTAACTATCTGGAAAAACTCCTGCAGCCCAAGCATTTCCATAACAACCATAACTTTTGGTGAAATCCTCATCAGAACAATTTTTCCACCAACGTCATTAAATTTATCTATAATCTGAATCATCAAGCCCATGCCTGTGGAATTAATGTATTTTAATCCCTCAAAATCAATAGCAAGATACTGCGCACCCTGATCTAGCAATTCATCAAACATTTCGGCAAAAGATTCAAAACTCTCAGGATCTATTGAGCCTGTTAACTCAACAAAATGGGCAACCAGTTTTTTGTCAATCTTTTCCTTAGTAAAGTTGTAACTAAAACTCGCCATTCTTTTTTCCTTTTTCTAACTGAATTTACCTAAGTATTTTTTTTAAGTTTTTTTGTAAGTTTCAAAACATTGCCTTTGTGATTATATTCTACCTTGTCCACACACCTAAGCATAAGCATTAGCCCTAATCCCCCGACCTTGCCCTCAAGTTTACGTTTTCTTGCCACAGCAACCGCATCTCCACTAACCCCATCACCAAGAAAACCTGTTGTATCAAAACCATCACCCTGGTCTTCTACGGTAATTGTTATTTTTGAACTATCTAGCAAAAACTCCATAGAAACTTTTTTGTCAGGATTACTTGCATTTCCATGTCGAGAACCATTATCCATTGCTTCTCTTGCCGCATTAACCACTGCTAAAAACTCATCTTCTTCCATCTCTGTATTTTTTAATAATTTTTCGACAAAATCACCAGCCTCCTGCACATAGGTAGGGGTTGATGCAAATTCAATTTTAATATTATTAAGGAAATATTTTCGTTCCTGCAGAAGTCTTTTATATTCGGAATCAATTTTTTTAGATAATTCGCTAATCTCATACGGCTCTATTATATACTCATCCTCAAGGACTCTAAATCCTTTGACCTCATTTGGATTATACTCTATTGGATAATAACCAATCAATGAGCACAAATGCTTGCGATACGAACTTTTAATCCACTGTTTAACCTCTGGAGCAAACTCCATGTATCCATCAATCAAAACAATGTCCGGAGTTTTTTCTTCAACAAGACTCTTTAAAGAATCCAAATTGTCAACAACATAAATTACATAGCCCTCTTTCTTCAGTTTTATTTCCATCACCTTACTAAAAGGACCAATCGTATCAACTCCCAAAACGACTGATGCAGACTCAATTGTATCTTTAGTATTTGCCATTTAAAGAATCCTAATAATGTTAAATTTTACATGAGCTAAATTAAGTAAAGAAAAAATAATAATACTATGTAAAAATTTGTCAAGTGATATATTTTTCAATTAACTCAAAACAGAATAGTTCTTAATTAAATTTTTCATCAACGGTAGGATTTAATTTTATTGTTAATTGTTATTCCATTACCACTGTTGACATAATAATTTAAATAATTATACTCAGTCTCTCAAATGATAGGAATCTAATATGTTTATTGATGAAGTAAAAATTTCAGTTAAGGCGGGCAAAGGTGGCGACGGTTGTTTGTCGTTTCGAAGAGAAAAATATGTACCAAAAGGTGGTCCTGATGGAGGAAACGGTGGTAACGGTGGTTCTGTAATTATAAAAGCCGACCGCAATACAGGAAGCCTACTACAACTAAGAAAAATCCAAAGCTATAAAGCAAAAAAGGGACAACCTGGTAAAGGTGGAAACAAGCAAGGCCTTTATGGTGACGACTGCATTATTGAAGTGCCTATCGGAACAATCGTTAAAAACATCAATCTCAACCGAACAATTGCCGACCTAACCACCGATGAGGAAGAAGTTGTGGTGGCTGCCGGTGGCAATGGCGGAAGAGGAAACAAGGCGTTTGCATCTGCCGTCAACCAAACCCCCCGCGAATTTGAATATGGCACAGCTGGAGAAGAATTTGAACTCTACCTTGAACTAAAACTTATTGCAGATATAGGTCTGATTGGATTACCAAATGCAGGAAAAAGCACAATCGTAGCAAGGACTTCTTCTGCAACGCCAAAGATAGCAGACTACCCGTTCACAACCTTAGAGCCACAACTTGGCTTAGTCTCTGTCACAGAACAATCATCATTTGTCATCGCAGATATCCCAGGAATCATTTCCGGAGCACACTCTGGAGTTGGATTAGGAATTGAATTTTTGAAACACATCGAACGGACAAAATGCCTTGCCCATATTATTGACCTAGTTCCAAACGACGGAAGTGACCCGTTTGAAAATTACAAAATAATCGAAAATGAAATAAAACAATTCTCAGAAGAACTGGCAAATAAAAAACGAATAATAATTGGCAACAAAATCGATATCACCGGAGCGAAGGAAGCTGCTGACAAACTTGAAAAACAAATCGGCTGCCAAATCCTAAAAATAAGTGCGGTAACTGGTGAAAACTTAAACGAATTAAAATATAAATTCTTAAACGCGGTCAACTAAGATAATGAATTATTAATATTGCCTTAGCAACAACTGAAACATATTCATCGTTAATTAAATTTCGTAGTCAACTACGAAATTTAGGATAATAATCCTTGAGACCGGGTAGTCATTTTTGTAGGATTTCCTTTTCATAATTAATTAAACGAATGCTTAAACAAGGATTTAACATTGAAAAATATAATATTATCAATATTGCTCATTGTGGGCATCAGCATAAATTCTGGGTGCGCCATAATTCCAACCTCAAGAAAACAAAATAAAAATATCAATACCAATGCCTCAAAAATACTGTTTGATAGCATTAGCGTAGGATTTAATCTAAACGCTATAGTTGCTCAAGCATCAATGAAAGCTGTAGATAAAAAAGGTGACTTTACCCTTCGATGCTCCGCTCAAATTCTTGCAAAACGTCCGGATAAGCTATTGATTGTGGCAACAAAAGGATTGGGAACAGAAATCCTTCAGTTGTCTCTAATAAATGAATCTCTCAACATTTATTTGCCAAGAAAGAAAACTCTGTACAAAGGCAAGATAAATGACCTCAACGATGCAGATATGAATTTCCATCCACAAGACATTGTAGAGCAGGTTTTATTCCCCACCAAAAATTTTCTTAATCTCAAATGGAAAACCATCTTTGAAGATGAAAAAGTAATTATGCTACAAGCAAAACAAAAATCATTGGGGCGACATCTGTTGACAATCAACAAAGAGACAAGAACACTCATGAGGAGGCAACTGTTTAACAATAAAGACGTTTGTGCAATAGACGTTGCTTTCAGTAGATACAAAAAAAGCAAAGAGCTTGAAGGAAAACTTTACCCCAGAAAATTCAAACTTCATTTTCCCACTGAAAAAAAAGATTTGTATATAGTATTGCGAAAAATTTCATTTAATGAAAACTTACCAACAAAAGAGTTTATTCTCAACATCCCAAAGAAAAACATCAAAAAGATAAAACCGTTAGGCAAGCGTCTGTCTAAGGATGGCGACAATATCTCGCTTAATGATTTAGATATAAATAAGGAATAAAATGATTGATAGATTTATAAAAGGCTGTGGGAGATTTGCCTGCCAACAATACAAACTGGTTTTAGCACTTGCATTCTTATTGACATTACTATCACTTATCCCGCCATTTTTTCTTGGTACCAAAACCCACGTCTCTGTTTCCTCAATGATGCCGAAAGAAATCCCAGCCGCCAAATCATTTAATCGAGCATTACAAGACTTTGGCACTGCAGATGAAGTATTTATCATCTTTAGAGTTGCGGATAAAGAAGACACTGCAGCTGTAGAAAAATACGCAATAAAGCTTGCCGATGCGTTAAGAAACAATCCTGAGTTCCAAGATGCATACTGTCAATATGTAAGACCTGAAGAAAGAGGATTTTTAGAAAAAGAACTTTTGAAAAATGGCCTTCTATACCTCCCAAAGGCAGGCATAGAAGAGGTGCAAAAAAAACTCAGCAAACGAGAAATCGCAAAAAGCGCAAAACGAACATTAAATAAACTGTCAATGCAAAATGATGAAAGCACCCAAGCAAACAAACTCACAAAGCTTAATGTTTTAGATATTTTCCCAATCTTTAAAAAATATTTAGGCGGTGCATATTCTCACATGGGCAAAAAAAGCACCGGAACCTTAATGACTGCCGAAGATGGCAATGGCAGTATAATCCTTTTGGCTGCTCAACCTCACAGTCCTGCCCAGCGATTAGAATACTCTGCGAGAATCATGGAACTTGTGCGAAAAGAAACTAATAATATTTAAAAACTATCCCCCCGGCATTAAAAGTAAGGGTTGACTATGCCGGTGGCTATGAAGTTGCAAAGATTTATTCAAAAGAAGTCATGGGGAGTTTGTTTTGGACACTAATAACCAGTCTCGCGGGAGTGCTACTACTCTTTGGTTATTGTTATCGACGATATGGAGTTTTATTATACATAGGAGTCCCTCTCGTGATGGTTGTCTGTTGGACAATTGGAGTTGGCTTCCTTCTCTTTGGCAAATTAAATATGATTTCATGTGCCTTTGCTGCCGTTCTTATTGGACTTGGGGTTGACTATGCAATCCATATCTACAATCGTTATGTCGAAGAAAGATGTCTCGGCAATGATGTAGAAACCGGTTTTGTTAATGCATTAAACTATACCGGCAGAGGGGTTTTTATTGGAATGCTAACAACCTCAATGGCATTTTTTGCCCTCAAGGTAACTCGGTTTAGTGGATTATCACAATTCGGAATGCTCGCGGGCTGTGGATTAGCCCTTGCCCTACCGGCAATGGTTTTTGTCCTTCCGGCACTTGTTGTTTGGCGTTCTAAAAAAGGAAAGGGTGAGCACGCAAGAGCACTTCACTCTTCTAATTTCTTCCTACCTCAACTTTCAAGTTTGATTGAAAAAAGATACAAAGCGATTGCTGCAATTGGTGTATCAATTGCCATCATATCGCTTATTTATACATTTACCGGGAACAATCAGGTAAAGTTTGATGAACGACTAGCAAGTCTTCGTCCTGACAATAAGGTCTTTGATTTAGGTAAAGAAATTGCTAAAAAATTTACTAAAAAAAGTCCGGCAAGATTGATGCTTCTCATTACCGGAGAAACAGAAACCGAGGCATTAGATAATGCAGATGGTCTAATCCCACGACTTAAAGAATTAAAAA
>CAMZKK010000170.1 GCA_947311175.1 uncultured Planctomycetota bacterium
ATAAAATGAATAATATTTAATTAATTTAACAACTTATGATAAAGGAGGTAAATATGGCAGAAGCACCAGAGCCGCAAAGCAAAATTAGAAAGCTATTATCACAAATGGAAAAACTTGAAGCAAGTGATTTGCATATAAAATCATTTTCTTCGCCTCTTTTCAGAATTCATGGAGTTCCTCGCAGAATAGAATCTCCACCACTAAATAATGAAGAAATTTCAGAAATGATAAAGGATATCCTTCACGATTTCCAACTGGAGGCACTTGAACGTGACGGAAGTATTGACCTAGCCTTGAGCTTGCATAATGTTGGACGATTTAGAGTTAATGTTTTTCGTCAAAGGGGCAATTATTCAATTTGTGCAAGACGAGTTAATACCAAAATTCCCGCATTCGACGATCTTTATTTACCCAAGGTAATAAATAGAATTCCTGCCCTTGAAAATGGTATTGTCTTAGTTGTAGGAGCAGCCGGCTCTGGTAAAAGTACAACCTTGGCTAGTATCATATCTAAAATTAATACTACTCGTCGTGCTCATATTTTAACCATTGAAGATCCGATTGAATATGTTTATCATGATGACAAGTCATTTATCAATCAACGAGAAGTAGGGCTTGATGTCGATAATTTTCATGTTGCACTAAAGTATGCCCTCAGACAGGACCCTGATGTTATCTTGGTGGGCGAACTTCGTGATAGCGATACTATTGAAACAGCATTAGCGGCATCAGAGACTGGTCACTTGGTTTTCGGAACACTTCATGCAAATAATTCATTGCAGACCATTTCAAGACTATTGGATTTTTTTCCTGCTGTAAGGCAGAATCAGGTTAGGCAGGTGCTCGCATTCACCTTACGCGCAGTGATTGCCCAAAAATTGATACCAGGATGTAAAAAAGGAATCCCACGAATTCCAGCCGTTGAAATAATGTTTGTGAATGGGGTTATTAAAAAATTAATTCATGAAAATGAAGATAATAAAATTCCTGAAGCTATTCGCTCATTGGCACAAGAAGGATTTCAAGACTTTAATATGAGTCTGTTTGATCTTGAAAGGAAAGGATTTATCACTAAAGATGTAGCGTTAGACCATAGTCCAAATGCAGAACAACTAAGAATGAACTTTAAGGGAATGGTGCTTAACCAAGATAGCGGAGCTATGTCTGGAATTTAATTAATAATTAACAATGAAGGTTCTTTAGCTATTGCTAAAGACAGTTTTGAAATAAGAGAGGGACACGCAAAGAAACTTTGCATGTCCCTCGTCTTTTATCGTATTGCCAATAATTCAACTTGGAAGATTAAGGTTGCATTTGGTCCAATATCTCCACCTGCTCCCATTTCTCCATATCCTAAATCTGAGGGAATATAAAGTTCTCTAATTTCACCTTCTTTCATTAATTGAAGAGCTTCAACCCAACCTGCAATGACATGCCCAACTGGGAATGTTGCCGGCTCTCCTCTGTCGTATGAGCTATCGAATACTGTGCCATCAAGAAGTGAGCCTTTGTAATGAACCGTAACGGAATCCGTAATTGTTGGGGACGTTCCACCACCTTCTTCAATTATTTTGTATTGTAATCCACTTTCAAGTACTTCAACTCCTTCTTTACTAGCATTCTCTGCTAAAAATTTTTGACCTTCTTCTAAATTTGTTTGGGCAATCGATGCCATTTTTTCTCCTTGCTATTTATCTGTTAAAGTTAAAAAGTTAATACCATTGTTTTACTTACATAGAGGGCATTTGCTCTTTGTGCAGCCTATTTTTATATGTTCTTCTATTAGGTAAAATAATTCTAAAGCCATTTCTCTCGATACACTCTCACTAAGTAGTTTGTTGAATTTTTGTCTGGTTGAATCTTTTGGTGCTAGTTTTATTTTTATCGCAAGACTGATTGCTTCATTAGAAAAAGGAATGATTGCGGTTGGTAATTCATTCATCAATATTCTATCAACAACCAATTTCGCTGTTGGTTCAATATTGTTAATTACTCTTCTCGCTTCATTTGTTTTCATTTCTTCGATGAAAGATAGGGTTACTCTACCGGTTTTTTCAAAAATTTTCATTAACAAGCTGTGTAATTTAACAGCAATTCCGTCACTGTCTGGGAGCGGGTCAATGATTTTTGCAAGCTCAGCAACCCTAGCAACTCTTACCTCGTTCCAGTCAACATAAGCTTTCCTGAGATTAAAAGTTATCTTTTTTGCTTCTTCTGCCGTAGCACCATTATCGACAATAACGGCTTGTAGCATTTCTTCAACGCTTGTTAATTTTTCTTTTAACACGTTTTTGTGGATTTTTTTTAATGTTATGATTGCCCTTCCTATCTTTTCTTCAGGGCTTTGTGTCTTTTTGGTAGTCATTAATTTTTCCTTTATTCATTAGTTGAAAACAATCAGAATACACCTTGTATTTTATAATATCAATTTAATGCTATCTGGTATAAATTTTTAAATTTATTGTCAATACGATTTTAATCTCTCAATAACCCCCAACCTTGTGCTCGTGCTTTGGCAATTCGCTTGAATTCATCCGGAACATTGGGATTTCTTCCGAAGTAAATAAGAAAAACCTTAAATTTTCTTGCTGCTAATTGGTCATGACTGGTGTCTTGAAGAATCATTGCCTCTTGGAAAAGAGCCATTCCTATGTATGTATCGTCTTTAGAGATTTTTGTTTTTTTACGTTTGTGATAATATTTAAACATTGTTTTGTAGTTTTCACTAGCACTTTTATCGTCAAGGGTTAGGCTATAGTATCTTGATAGTTTGTACATCCACTCGGTACCCCACTCTTTAACC
>CAMZKK010000171.1 GCA_947311175.1 uncultured Planctomycetota bacterium
ATTATAAGTTATTATAAAACTTCAATAAAAAAATGTAGTAACTTCATTTTGTATTGGCTATAACTCACAAAAGTAATATTGTGGATTGTTTTTAAATTCTGATTATTTTAAATTCACAGTAACTGATAAATTTATTTTGGAAGCAATTGCCTCAAAAATTATGCCAATAGAGGATAGGGCATAACGCAAAATTTAGGTTTATTTATGGATAGAAAGCCTTTATTTCCATACACTTTTAAGAATATAATTTTTAATTACAAAACGGATATCATCCATGAAAGAAACTAATAAAAATGACAACCAAAAAGCATCTACTTGAATTATCTAAAGAAGAATTAGCAAACTATATCAAAGAGATTTCACAGCCTGCATTCAGAGCAAACCAGGTCCACGACTGGATTTTTAAGAAGAAGGTCAACTCTTTTGATGAAATGAAAAATATCCCAAAAGAACTTAGAGAAAAGATTGCAAAAAAATTTACTCTACGTAGTTTAGTTTCGAGCAAGCACCTAACATCAAAAGACGGATTAACTGAAAAGTGGCTTTTTTGCAATCAGCAAGAACAAGGAATTGAAAGTGTGCTGATTAAGGAACAAGAACGAAAAACCGTTTGCGTCTCATGTGGTCTCGGTTGTCCTTTAAATTGCACATTTTGTGCTTCAGCTAAGGGTGAATATCTTGGCGATCTCTCTCCGGCTGAAATGGTCGAACAAGTTATCGAAATAGAAAAAATAACGAATGAACGGGTTTCAAATGTAGTTTTTATGGGAACAGGCGAACCTTTTCTTAATTATGATAACGTTCTTTCAGCAGCAAGAATAATGAATTCACCAGAAGGGCTTGGAATTGGTGCACGACATATCACCATCTCAACATCAGGAGTTATTACCGGGATTGAAAGATTTTCAGCAGAGCCGGAAGACTTTCGACTTGCAATCTCACTACATGCTGCCAATCAAAAAGCACGCGAAAAGGTTATCCCCTCTGCAAAAAAATGGAAATTAAATCGTTTGATTTCCGCAATCAGACGTTACTCAAGAACGACAAGAAGAGAAGTTACTTTTGAATATATTTTGATAGATGGCTTTAATGCTCATCAAAACGACGCGAATGAACTATATGAATTAATCAAAGGAATCCCCTGCAAGATAAACTGCATCCCATATAACCCTGTCAAGTCAGACAACACCTTAGGATGGAAAGCACCCGAACCGGATATATGCAATGCCTTTACCGGTATCATCAGAGACAAAGGAATCAGAGTTACCTTGAGACAAGAAAAAGGGGCAGATATCTCTGCAGCTTGTGGACAATTACGGGCATACAAAAACATACAAGGAAAATAATGTTAAAGACAGCAATCAAGGCAGCAAAAGCTGCTGGAAAAATTCAAAAAGAGCATTTTGGGAAAATTCTTACCGTAGATGAGAAAAGCAGATTTGACATAAAACTACAAGTAGATAAATTATGTGAAGAAAAAATCATTGAGATAATAAGTGACAAATTCCCCGACCATGCCATCATGGCTGAAGAAAGCGGAGAAAGAGGAGGTTCAAATCATTGTTGGGTAATTGATCCACTAGACGGAACGGTAAATTTTTTCTACGGCATCCCTGCTTTTTGCGTTTCTATCGGGCTAGAAATAGATGGCAAGCCCCACATTGGAGTAATTTACGACCCATGCTGTGATGAACTATTTGCTGCAGAAATCGGAAAAGGAGCAACCCTGAACGACAAATCAATCAAGGTTAGCAACACCAAAGAAATAGAACAATGTATTGTTGCCATCGGTTTTATGAAAGACGATGACACCATCAATGCCGCAGTTACCGCGATTGACAAAAGCATCCATAAAATATTCAAGATGAGATGCATGGGCTCGGCAGCCCTTGATATGGCATACGTTGCAGCCGGACGTTTTGCCGGATACTATGAATGTAAAATATGCAACTGGGACATAAGTGCTGGCAAAGCAATACTTCTTGAAGCAGGTGGACAAATTTCTGAAAAAAAACTAAGTGATACTACCCTAAATATATTTGCCAGCAACAAAGCGGCATTTAAAAATTTAGAGCCATATTTCCCAATAGATATTTAAGGATTAAAATGAAAATAATTTCTTGGAATGTAAATGGAATCCGTGCTTGTGCAAAAAAAGGATTTTTTGATTTTTTGAAAAGCGAATCTCCAGATATTATCTGCCTACAAGAAGTAAGGGCAGAGCAAAGTCAAATAACGCTAAATGAAGCAGATGAATATGAGATATATTGGAATTCTGCAGAGAAGAAAGGATACTCAGGAACAGCCATCTTTAGTAAACAGAAGGCCTTAAACGTACGCTATGGCATTGGGATAAAAGAACATGACAAAGAAGGAAGAGTTATCACGGCTGAGTACAAAGATTTTTATTTAATAACGGTTTATACTCCAAATTCAAAACGTGGACTCCTTCGACTTGAATACCGAACACAAGAATGGGATGTTGAATTTCTTAAATATGCAAACAAATTAAACAAAAAGAAACCGGTAATCTTTTGTGGAGACCTTAATGTTGCCCACAAAGAAATAGACCTGGCAAACCCCAAGGCAAATAAAAAAAATGCTGGATTTACCGATGAAGAGCGCGCAAGTTTTGATAATATTATTGATGCTGGATATTTAGACACATTTCGAGAATTTTGTAATGAAGGCGGTCATTACAGTTGGTGGAGTAATTTTGCAAAATCAAGAGAGCGAAATATCGGGTGGAGAATTGACTATTTCTGTATTGCAAAGGAATTAAGAGAGAATTTGCACTCGGCATCCATCCTCCCAGAAATAAAAGGCTCAGACCATTGTCCGATTACAATAGATATCTTTTAATCAAAATTCCATAATATTTCCGAATATGGTTGAATTGACATAAGTCGTTAAACAATCAACTGTAACGACACAAACAATCATCTTTAACCGAAAACTCATTCCTAAAATAAAATTTATTCAAAAGCCCTCGCAACTTTACAGCAATAAAGAGATTGTTAGATTATTAATAATTCCAAATTCCAGTTGCGGAATTTAGTTTTATAGATAGGAAAGATATGATTGTCCAATGCATGATATGTAAAAAAATCAGAGATAATGGAAATTTTCGTTTCCCATGGCCGGGTGAATTACCATTAGAAGTGAATAATACATACTGTCCGGATTGTGCGAAACAAACCTTAGCAGACATCCAAAATGGGAAGCAGCCATTTTCCCTAAACACACCGACAAAACAACTGCGATACAAATAAAAAAAACTCACATAAGAATATTTAATTATTTTCCGGCAAATCGAAGATAGATATTTTCGACAAATTTATTTACATACAGTAACTTTTTCCTAAAGAAAACAATCACAAAACAAGAAATTAACGAAACAGTTACTGCCCCTAATATGTCTAAGGGATAATGAATACCGGATATTATTCTTGATATTCCACCGATAATCCCAAAGGCAAATAAAAGCAGACCTACACCCCTAGTTTCTCTGAGGACCAAAAGAGTAATCGCAATTGACAGCATAAATGTCGTGTGGTCAGAGGGAAAAGAAGAATCAGCTGTATGATTTATCAACACATTGCCAAGTTTGTCCACAAACGGTCTTGAATGAAAATACAACAATGTAATAAAAAAATTTATCCCTAACCCCAAGATACAGGTATAGCCTGCATACAATACATTATTTCTCAAATTTATCTTACGAGAAAACCACAGATAAAGCAAAGTAGCAATAAAAACAAATGGTAGATATTCTGCGAGTAAAACAACAATGACATCAAACCAATAATAATTATGAGCAAAATCATTAAAAAAAACAAATATCTGTTTATTGTATTGCTCAATCATATTTCACCGAAAGCAGAAAACCAAATTTCGAAAGAGGATGCATTTTTTGATTTACCTATTCTCCTCCATCTTTAGCAGCTTTTTGTTCAGCAGCTTCTTTGTTTTTTTTCCTGGCAATCAATGTCATATTTCTACTATACACAATTATCCCGAACGCTTGCCCAAAAATAATTGGCCATGCCTCAATACTAATTGCGTATGTAAGCAATAAGATGCTACCGACAATACTTAAATACCAAAAAATATGCGGTATGTAACTCTCTTTTCTGCGTTCAGATTTTATCCATTGAATAATAAACCTACTGGTAAATACAAGTTGACCAAAAAAACCAACAGTGAGCCAGAACATAGAATTTGTTTCTTTGTCAATATGTCCACATTTTGAACAGACGTGAGTTCTGCTAAGTTTTCTTTCAATCCAAGATGTCGCCGAATCATCACTGACTAAGGTTGCACTGTCTTCACAAAACGCAACATTTATATTCAATAACACAATACCAATCAGAAATACAATTATTGTTTTGTTCATCTATTTCTCCGACAAGCCGGTGCCAGAACTGCTATCAATCTTATAATTGAGAAGCCTACTTTTCATCCACCGAATACCAAGAAGATCATGAAAACTACAAAAAACTCTATTTAAAATCCCATACTTACTATTGCCCAATGTTCGAGGGTGATGCTTGACCGGCACTTCAATAACGGTTGCGCCCTCCATTTTAAGCAATGTTGGCAAAAACCTATGTCCACCCCTGAACATATAAATTTTTTGTAATAATTCAGTACGATATGCCTTTAACGAACAGCCTGTATCTCGAATAGTCTCACCTGACAACCAGTTACGAATCCCATTGGCAATTTGTGAACTTTTTCGACGAATGAAGGTATCATCACGTTTTTCTCGCCATCCACAAACACAGTCAACTCCGTTCATTTTTTCCAACAACATTGGTATGTCTGCCGGATCGTTTTGTAAATCAGCATCCAAGGTGACGGTAACAGTTCCTCTTGCAGCCATAAATCCAGCAGTCATTGCTGCTGATTGTCCGCAATTTTCTGCAAAATGAATTGCTCTAAATTCCTTAACTTCTTCACAAATAGCATCTAACATCTCTTGCGTCTTGTCATTTGAACCATCATTAATCAAAATTATCTCATACTTATATTTAAGCCCTGATAACGCGTTCATCAATTGCTCTTTAAGGTGAGTCACGCACTCCTCTTCATTGTAAATCGGAATCACCACACTAACGGTCATTTCCTCTTTGGTCTGTTCCATTTATAGCCTCTATTTCCTACAATATTTCTGTTTTATTTTTTAAGATTTTATCTAATTCTTTGTTTCTACGCCTTTCGTAAATTTGCTTCTCTTTATCATCTAATTTTTTTTCTTCTTTTATATTTTTATCATATTCAATCCATAATCTACCCGAATCAAGACTTGAACAAAACTCGCTGAAAATAACCCCCAATCTTTCAATTCTTGCCCCAGCAGCTAAAAGCCTTTTTTTCGTTTCATAAATTTCAGGAATCATTCCTCTATTTTTATTTTTCCATTGTTCCCATTGCTCTACCCCAGCATGTTTTTTAGGAAGTCTTGCCCCAAGTTTAACCAGCAAACATGCCTTGTCAGGACGGAGTGAAGTCTTAACCAAAACATCAATATCTTTTGGATACCTAACCTGAAGTCCGTTAATGATTAATTCTAATTTCGGCAATTGAACATCTGCCGGATTATAAGTCACAAGGTAAATATCATTAAATTTCAACCATTCTCGCTCATCAATGCCCAATACCATGCGACCACCATCAGGAAGCTCTTTCATTGCACGAACAAGACCATTCATATCTAGAATTCTTTCAACATGCCGATTAAGATAATAACGATAAATCGGCTGTCCACCCATTGCCAAAGTGTATATCTTGTCTGATGAAGAAATGTTTTCTTTTATTTCCTGGCAAAAAACCTTATCGCCTTTGTGAGCATTAAGCCTATCTATCATCGAGCTATAACCGGCAAACGATATTACGGTGGAAAAAAAACAGATAATTGGCAGCAATCTCCAAGTTTTCTTTGTTCCGGTATATGCCAACAATACTCCCACTATAACCGCAAAGGCAGAAACAAACATCAACTCTGAGGTATAGTCACTGTATTTTGCTATTTTAGGAAACTTATCAAACAAAAAATCATCTGCAAATGGCAATGTAAGCCCCATCAAAACTAACGAGGTGCCAAAAAATTCACACAGCGCTGAATTTGCTTTTTCAATTTTGCTATTTTTGAAAAAACCAGAAATAAGACTATTTAACAACCAAGCAGAAAGGATGGCAAATGCAGGATAAATAGGCAAGATATAATAACTTTTCTTCGAGGAAGGGATGCTAAAAAAAATAAAAGTAACAACTACCCATGTTACAAAAAATCTAATGCCGGGTAAATTTTCAGTAGTTTTTCGATAAAGAAAAAATGCAATAATTCCAATCAAAGCAAAAAACACCCAAGGTTGACCATCCCCAAGAATTTTAGGTAAAAAGTACCAAATATTTTTAATATGATCAAAGCCCTTAAACCTGCCTGCTGACTGATAAAACCATTCATGAATGGTCAAGTAATCACCATCTTTGTTTTTCCCTGCAATCAAAGTTATTGCCACGGCCCAAGGCAAAGTTATTGTCAAGAAAATACCAACCCCCACAAGATGAGATTTCAATTTAATTCTAAGGAGACTAAAACTACCACTAGATATAAGATAAACAACAATTATGATAAGAATCAACGGTGGAGTTACCGGTCCTTTGTCAAGAACGGCAAGCCCTGCGAAAAAATATACAAGATACAACCACAATGATTTCTCGCTGATATTATATCTCCACCAGCAATACAATGTAAGCACGGTCGAGCAAAGTAAAGTCATCTCAATGGTGCTACTTCTCGCCTGCCACCAACAAGCACTAGTAGTAACAAATGCAACCCCGGCTAACAAACCGCCGTAACCACCAATAATTTCACGACCCCACAAACACAAAACGATTGCAACTATTATTGCCGCAATCACATTAGGAATCCTACTTTTAAATTCAGTAATACCTGACGCATCAAATGGGCTGGTTAAACATACCAACCAATATGCCAATGGAGGTTTTGCAAGCCTTAAATCATCACCAAGATGAGGAACCACCCAGTCACCACTTTGCACCATTTGCACAGCCACCTGTGCAACCCGAGCTTCGCCGGCAGTCCAAATATCTCGCTTGCCAAGCATTGGGAATAGCAAAGATATAGCAATAAAACCAACAATACACAGCTCTCGCCATGATTCCTTGATTGCTGGCTTTGGTGAATCATAATGTTCCATAAGCTTTTTCCATAAAACACAAAACGGCACTCAGGTTTACCAAGTACCTAATTACTTATAATAAAGGGCTTATAAACATTTTCAAGAAAAAAAGCGAGTTATACCTGAGCAGAATGAAGCAGCAGTCCCTATCCTCAAAGTATTTAATGAAAAAGTTATCCGTTCAGCACCATTTGTCAACAAATTGGTTTCTTCTTCATCTGTAAACCCACCCTCAGGACCAACCAACCAAAGAATACTTTTTGCTATCAAAACCTTTTGGCTAAACTCATTTCCGTCAATAATCTTATTGCCGGGAGATGCAACAAAGACTTTATCATATTTAGAAAATTCACCAACCATTGCCCCGACATCGACCATTTCGGCAATTTTGGGAAGATACAATCTCTTTGACTGCTTACACGCAGAAATCGAGCGAGCAGACCACTTAGCAATATCACCACCACGAGCAACACCCCTTTCTGCCTCTAACGGGATTATTATATCAACCCCAAGCTCTACCATCTGCTCAACAGTTGCCAAACATCGTTTCCCTTTCGGAGGACAAAAAGCCACAGCCACGCAGGGAGTAATTCTCTCACGATATGAAGTAGATTTTATTTGAATAATTACTGTTTTCTTTTCAATAGAAATAATCTCAGCTACAGACAGATTACCGCATCCGTCAAATACTTCAATCTCTGTCCCCACCTTCAACCTCATCACCTTATTTGCATGATGTGCCTCATCTTCAGAGAGGTCGTGAGTAGAGCCTATTTCGCAAATATTTGTATCAAGATAAAATCGTAACATTAGAATAAACTTGGAAACTTTTTTTTGAGTTCTAACCTTAACTCATTGTGTTTTCTTGCCATACCATCAGCTTTGCTTTCTTTTTCAATTGAATATTTAAAATACTTAAGTGCAGCCTTTCCTTTTTTTTGATGAAGAGCTATTTGTGAAAGATAATACCAAGGAGTTGCCTTAGATGCTTTTACCAAAATACTACTTTTTATTAATTTATTAAAAAGCTCTGCTGCTCTCTGATGCTCCCCATTTTTATAGGCAGCAATAGCTTTATGATTTAATGGAATGGCTTTCATTCTCGCCTTGCATCTTTTTAGCCATAATTTTAATTTCGAATTTTTAAAATCTACCGCTAAGCCTAATTTTAAATATTTTATAGCCAAAGTAGTATTTTCCTTTGTGGGTTCAAGCATTGCATAACAAAAACCGACCTTCCCATTAAGTTTTTTTTCATTATACCTATCGTCTGAATAACTTTTCATTGCTCGATATGCAGAAATAGCTCCTTCATAATTTTTATCTTTAAATAATTTATTTCCTTTACCGAAATAAGCTTTGCAAATATTAGAATCAAGTTTCTCTCTAACTTTTTCATTATCAGCACACTGATCATAAATATCATTTATAACATCTATTGCTCCTTTAAAATTCCCATTTTCCATCAACTCATTGGCTTCGGCATTTGCATCAGCAGCTATTTTTTTTATATTCCAATCTAGAAAATAATAGAAAGCGCCTATTCCAATACAGAAAATCAAAAATCCTTTTGTCTTTCTGATTATTTCATCGTACTTTCTACGTTCTTCAATATCCATAATCCCTCCCAAAAGATTTAAACAATCTACATATTTTCTAAAGATTATCTTCCTTATTCTGCAATAAGTCTCTTTACCACATCGGAAATTTCTTTTATGCCCTGTGGTTTAAAAAGACATTCGCTCGCACCTGCCTCTAATGCATTATCTCTCATAGATTCAAGACAATAGCCGGTAAGCACGATCACCTTCTGTTTTTCTTTAATCATCTTTATACTACGAATTCCTTCAATCCCATTTAACCCCGGCATATTTATATCCATCGAAACAACCTTGTAGTCTCCCATGGTAACCTTTCGAAACGCAATTTCAGCATCTTCGGCAACATCTACCGAAAAGCCTTCATCTTCAAGGCTATACTTAATAAGATTCCTAATTCTCTCTTCGTCATCTACAACCAGCACATCTTCTGACATCTTAAAACCCTTCCATTATATCTACTGAATCAATTTCTTTTCTTGACAACGCCTTTGTTACAACCAAATTATCACTTTCCGAAAGGTCTTGTTTAAATAAATGGTCAACCTTTCTCCCATTCTCATCAAAAATGAGAGTAACAAAAGGCTTCATATAATCTTTTTGGTTTGCCGCTACAACCCGCGCCTTTGCCTTGTTTGGCAACTCAACCCAACTTCCAACCGGAAACATTGAATTGCATTTCAGAAAAGCCTTTACAGAAGTAGCATCAACCAATTTTTTACCACACATCAATACCAACTGTTCCATCGCTTCATAAGCAGTCATTGCATCACGATAAGGCCGTGCAGAGCACACCGAATTGTAAATATCTGCAACCGCAACAATCTTGGCGTAGGAATGAATAACAATATCTTTTTTGCCACGAGGATAACCACTACCATCCATTCTCTCATGACTTTGATAAACCACAAACGGCACTTCAACCGGAATCCCACTAATTTTTTGCAACACATCTAATCCATACCCCGGATGACGTTTAATCTCATTCCATTCCTGTCTTGTTATATCACCACCCTTATTTCTTAAATTTTTATTTACTTTTAACATTCCCACATCATGGAGCAAAGCACAATGCCCGAGAGAAAGGACTTGGGACTTTGAAAATCCCATAGCAACCCCAATATTAATTGCCGCAACCGTTACCCCAAGAGAATGGCTAACCAAATAATTCTGAGAAAGAGTAATCGAGGAAGCCACCATCATCAACTCCCGATTCCTCATCAAACCAGCAACGATATTTTGTGCAATCGTCCTGACCACTCCGCCATCAACATTAGTCACACTAGTATTTGAAAATTGACGAAATAGATTTGCCACCATATCCAAATTTTCTTCATAAAGGGTTATAAATGTCTTCTTCTCGCTATCGTCATGCATCACAAGCTTTTGGTCAATATCAATTTCTTTTTCTAAATCTTCACCAGCAGGAAGTATCACTAAATTTTCAGCCAATTCTATTCTTTGAATAACCTGTGACTCAACAAGTTCCCTGTTAGATGATACCGTTGGTAGCTCAATACTCTGTAATTCTTTAATAGTATTGTCTATAGCTTTTTTCCCACTAACACTTATTGCCTTAATCTTTTCCTTTACCGCTATTCCAACCTTACGTTTTAGATTTACTTCAGGTCTGCGATAAAATATCTGATATATTCCTCTTCGTGATAGTGCCAAAGAAAATGATTTTGGTATTTTATTGCCAATATCCAAAAGCAGTTTTCCTG